>DATJHZ010000404.1:0-32939 GCA_035493595.1 Cyclobacteriaceae bacterium
TGCTCCTCCAGATTTTTAAGACGCTGAAGAGAAGTAATTTTTTGCTGACGGGTATGGATGGTTACATAATCTTTAAGTCCTTCAACGTAGAGAATATCATCCAGAAGTATTTTAACCAGTTTTGTTCCATCTTTAACAAAGACAAAGGGCTGATTACTGTCTACTGTTTTTTCACTTGCTGTTACAGGTTGAGATGTACTTGTTAACCGCTGATTAGCTTTATCAACGGCTCTGAGAAATCGTTCGAATGTTACAGGCTTTAATAAGTAATCAAGCACATCAAGTTCATAACTTTCCAACGCATACTCCGAATAAGCCGTTGTTAAAATCACCAACGGTTTTTTTTGAAGTGTCTTTAATAAAGTAATGCCGGTGATCTCTGGCATCTGAATATCCAGGAACATAACATCAATTGTATTCTTTCGCAATACTTCAATAGCTGCCAACGGACTTGAGCAAGCATCGACCAACGTTAAGTATGGAACTTTACGAACATACTCTGTGAGCAGGTTTCGCGCCAGCGGTTCATCTTCTACTATGAGGCATGATAAGTTCACAATGTAATGTTCAGTTGTACCTTATATCGATCAGGCAAATCTTCTATAGTAAGTGTGTGTCGATCTGGATAGCTAAGAGCAAGCCTGCGTTTAACATTTTGCAAACCAATTCCTGATTTACCATCGCTTACCGTGCTTACTGTATCTACTTTACTATTCTCTACGGTGTAAATGCAGTCGGCTCCTTTTAATTTAATGGAGATATTAACCCACGCACCAGGTGAATTATTAGTAACACCATGTTTAAATGCATTCTCTAGAAATGTAATGAAAATCAAAGGCGCAATCAACACCTGATCCATATTGCCCTCCATCTCAAAGTTAATGGGTATTTGATTATTAAGTCTTAGCCTTTCAAGACTAATATAATTCTGCATGTATTCAATCTCTTTGCTGAGGGGCACTTTAGGATGATTGGAATCATAAATCATATAACGCATCATCTGCGAAAGCTTGGCAATAACTTCAGTTGTATTAGATGATTGTGTGTATGCGAGATAATATAAATTATTAAGTGTGTTAAACAGAAAGTGTGGATTGATCTGCGCCTTTAGAAAATTTAATTCAGCAGTCAGCTTTTCATTCTCAACTGTTTTTTGGCGTGCGTCAAACTCAAACCAGTCAACAGCAAAACGAAGCATGCCAACAAAGATTACAATGAATAAATTAGTGGTAACAACCTGAACTACAAATCTTGTCTTGTAAAGATATTCTTCATGGTGTCCGTAACCATCTATGATGAAACGCTCCAGGTGGAGGCGGCTAAACATGAGAATGGCAAAAGGTAAACTGAATTCAATGAGATACAGCCATACATTTTTACGTACCAGAAAACGGGGTAGAAAATAGAAGTAATTCAGATATGAAATAACGGCAGCAAAAAATACCTGAATGAAAACGATAGTCAGAACACGTTCCCAATCAACCTCCGGACCATGCTGATACGAACTGATCTGATATAAAAAGAATGACAGATACACCCACCAAAAAGAAAGATGTAATAGTATAACACGATTGCGCTGAAATAATGCTTGCATACAGCTTAAACTAAAAAGCGATTATAAAAGTACCCCATCCTTACATAAACTGGTTACATCCTTCAAATTTTTCTACCGTTCGCACAAATTCATCGACCCTCTCCAGACATTTCTACTACTTTCGCACGCGTCGATTAATTTAGGCAAGTGTCGAACTAAGTTGGGCAATTGTCTAATAACATGGTTGTCCATGAAACAAACAATTTCTTTTGCAGTTAAGTCGATCATAGATAGTAGGGAAGACGTATAACCATAGCATGAAAACAATGAAATCAATTTTATCTTTAATGTTTCTGGCAATATCGGCAGCAAGCTGGGCGCAGTATCCAGGAGAGCCTTTGCAAAGAAATACAAAACCAGTAGTAACGGCAGAGGCAGTTAGCGGCAAAATTAGTGGCTCTGTTCAGGATTCAGTAACCCATCAGGCGGTAGAATTTGCTACGGTTGCGCTCCTTGATGCATCCGGTAAAACACTAGATGGAACGGTCTGTGATCTTACAGGTAAGTTTAATCTTACCAAGGTTGCTGTTGGTAATTATACTGTAGTTTTCTCTTTTGTAGGATATGAAAACAAATCAGTTGCCGTGCAGATCTCTGAAAAAAATAGCCAGGTAGATTTAGGTACCGTTGTAATAAGTCCAAAAGCTGAGATGTTAAAAGAGGTTATTGTTGAAGGCAAGAAAGATCTTATTGAAGAAAAAGTAGATCGTCTGGTATACAATGCTGAAAATGATGCTACTGCAAAAGGTGGTGATGCTACTGATGTGTTGAAACGTGTACCTATGCTATCTGTAGATCTGGATGGAAATGTTTCCATGCGAGGTAGTTCAAATATTAAAGTGTTAATCAACAACAAGCCATCTACCATTGCTGCTTCAAGCGTAGCGGATGCTTTGAAAATGATTCCGTCTGATCAGATTAAATCTGTTGAAGTGATTACATCACCTTCAGCCAAGTATGATGCAGAGGGATCAGGTGGTATCATTAATATCATAACGAAGAAAAATACATTACAAGGTTTAGTATTGAACATTGATGGAAGTGGTGGTTACAGAGGATCTAACCTGGGTCTTAATGGAAGTTATCGCAAAAAGAATATGGGCTTTTCGTTAGGCGGATTTGGACGTGCTAACTATAACGTGAACGGAAGCTTCAACAACAAGCAAACTATTTTTGATGAGAACCATAGTCCCATCAGCACAACTACGCAAAGTGCTGACACACGAAGCACAGGTTTATTTGGTAACTATACATTAGGATGGGATTATGACATCAACAAAAATAATTCCCTTGCAGCTTCTGTGAAGTACGGTGTAAGAAACAATAACTCTTATCAGGATAATTTCACAACAATTACCAATGATGCTCCGGTTTCTACAGGACAGGTTAATACAAAAGATTTATCTGGTACCGTTGACGCCAGCTTAAACTATACACATACATTCAATAAGCCACAGCGTGAATTTAACCTGCTTGCTCTGTACAGTCGTAATGATCGAACCAACGACTACTATAATACCAGCACGAGTTCAAGCGATATTTTAAGTTATCGTAAAAACCTGAATGGAAGTTATAATCAAGAGGTTACTGTACAGGCCGATTATCAAACACCTATTGGCACCACGCAACTTGTTGAGTTCGGAGGAAAGAACATCTCCAGAAGTGTTTCAAGTAATTATAAATATTATGTAGCCGGTTCAGATGGAGCTTACACACCATCAACAACGCAAAGTCCAAACGTATTTAATTACAATCAGAATGTTACTGCAGGATATCTGTCGTATACATTAAGCTTTCTTAAATCATACAGCTTAAAGGCAGGTGGTCGTTACGAGTATACAACTATAAATGCCGACTTTCAGAAATCTCAAGATGGTCCGTCAGTTAGTAGTATTCCTTCTTATGGCGTGTTAGTACCAAGTATTAACCTCTCTAAAAAACTGGCTAATGGTAATACGATTAAGGCAGCGTATAACAGACGTATACAACGGCCATCAATCCAGTTCCTGAATCCAAGTATTCAGAACTCTAACAATCTTAATTACACACAGGGAAATCCAAACCTGTCACCAGAATACACCAACAACTATGAGTTGACATACAGTACATACATAAAAGGATCGTCAATTAATTTTGCGACTTTTATGCGCAATACCACCAGCTCAATTCAAAGCATAAGAGACTCATTACCTAATGGTGGTATTCTTACTACATACAAAAACATTGGTAACGAAAATGCCTACGGCTTTAACATCTTTGCCAATGTAAATATCAGCAACAAGTTTTCATTAAACGGTGGTACTGATATTTTCTATGCTTCCTTAAAAAATAATGTACCAGATCCTAAGTATAATGCCAGCAACAGTGGCTGGGTAGTGGGCTATAGATTATTTGGAAATTATAATTTCACAAAAACATGGGGCTTTCAATTTTTTGGTTTCTATAGAGGAAGACAAATACAATTGCAAGGAACGCAAGGTGGCTTTGGTATCTATAGCCTTAGCTTGAAGAAAGATTTTAATGAAAAGAAAGGAAGTATTGGTTTTGGTGCTGAAAACTTTTTCACACCGAACTTCAGAATCAAAACAAAAAGTGAGTCACCAATCCTTGCGCAGAACAGCACAAACGTTATGCACCTGATGAACTTCAAGGTGACGTTTAGCTATCGTATAGGTAAAATGAGTTTTGATGCTCCTAAACGCAGAAAGTCAATTAACAATGATGACTTGAAAGATGGTGGTGGCGATAATAATAATGGTGGCGGTATGCAGCAACAAGGTGGTGGTAATAATCAACAGGGCGCTCCGTCAAATGTTAAGCCTGGCCAGAAACCAGGAGGTTATACTCCAGGTCAACAGCAAAAGCAAGATGATAAGAAGCCTGTGAAAAAAGACGACAAGAAAGAGGACGACAAGAAAAAAGAAGAGGAAAAGAAATAAGATAGATTAGTTTACAAAAAGCAAATCTCTAGTTCTGCGTAAAGTGGGATTAGAGATTTTGTTTTTATAGATAGTTCGTAATTTAAAATAGCATGATTACTTCTTAATGATCTTAAATTCTACTCTTCGGTTTAATTGCCTGTTAGTATCAGTATCATTTGGAACAACAGGCATTGTGCCTCCGTATCCTTTTCCGGTAATTCGTTTTATGTCGATTCCTTTGCTTGTCAAATAACTTTTAACAGCTTCAACCCGCTGACTTGATAGTGCAAGATTAGCGGCTGCATCACCTCGGTTATCGGTATGTCCACTTAACTCAATTTCTATTGTGGGATTTGATTTCAATATTTCGGTTAATCTATCTAACTCAGGATAAGATTCTGATTTAAGTTGAGGCTTGCTCTGAACAAAGAAAACATTTTTCAATTGAATTGATTCTCCAATTTCAATGGGCACCAGGAACAAATCTTTTTTCAGTTCAGTGTATTCTTTTAGGTCAGTTAATTCAAGATTTTCATTAACTGAAAAGTATCCACTTACATAGGCATGAAAGCCATAGTTCTTTCCTGATGGAAGTGCTATTTTGTAATCACCACTTTGAGGATCAGAACGGGCCTCACCAATATCTTTGCCCGTTGTAAGATCATCGAATGTAATCGCTGCACTTACAACGGCTTTAGTTTTTGCATTCAGAACTTTGCCCGACACAAGAACAACAGGATCAGGTCGTAATACCTTAGGAAGTTTAAACCGGATAATATCAGTAAGGCCAAGAGTTTTAATATTGCTCACCATATAACCATACTCACCTGATGCGGGCAATGTATAGTAGGCATCAAAGCCAACAGAATTAATACCGAGACCTAAATTAACAGGCTCAGACCATTGTGTCCAGCTATCATTTAATCTTTTCGACATGAAGACATCTACACCTCCATAACCAGCCCTTCCATCAGTAGCAAAATAAAGTGTACGACCATCAGCTGAGAGAAAAGGTGAGTACTCATCACCTGAAGAGTTTAATGAACTACCTGCATTGATTGGTTCGCTCCACTTGCCATTATTTTGTTTTATGCATAAATAAATATCACGCTCTTTAATACTTTCTCTGTAGTTAACATTCTTTTTCAATTTTGCAGTGAAGAGAATTACTTTGCCATCGGGAGAAAGGCAACCCTCCAGAAAGTCGGCTTCGTTTTTAAAATGAATTCCCTGATCCTCAAGTGCAGACCAGCCACCAAGTGTTCGATGCATAAATGAAAATCCATCGCTGGCATGAAACAGAAATGTATTATTGTCAGTGCTTACGGAAGCAAGATTATTTACACCAGTTGTATTTACCGGAGCACCCAGGTTTACACTTCGTTGCCAGTTTTTTCCATCAACAGTATTACTCATCCAAACATCTTCACCATCTTCAATGCCTCCCAGGTTGTCAAGACTTTTCTTTCTTCCAAAATAAAGAGTCTTACCATCAGACGAAATCTTGGGACCAACTTCATCATAAGGAGAATTAACATAGAAGCTTAGATTTTCTTTCTGAACATTAAGATTGGCATTCTCAGGCAGGTTTATTTTCACAGCATTTGAAATAATGAAATCATCGGCTAAAAATCTCATTTGAGTGTAGCCAACAAAACCAACTTGCTTACCGTACCACGGCAATATTTTTGTTTTAAGTATTTCTTTTCCATTTAAATAAAAATAGGTGGACGTGCCACGTTGTTCTATTTTTATTTTATTGTCTTTCCAAAGTGGATTTATGTTGTCAGCTTTTCGCCATTCCTCTGAGATGCCTAATGTTTTGTCAGCACAAATGATTCTACAATAGCCGTTAGTAGTAAATGTAAAACTGTTTAGGTCTTTGTCATTATAACCCCATATAAGGCCAATGCCGTTATCAATCTTGCCGTCAAGTTGAGTGAAGGTTGCTTCAAGTGAAAAATCTTTGGTGGGATCTATGTAGGGTGTCAGGTAAGACATCCAACCGCCATCAGGAACATTAAAGTAGTATTTACCATCGCGCACTTGCAGTGTTACTTTGTCAGTCTGAGTTTCATACCATCCATAGTTATTGGCGCTGAAGTCGTCATGCAAAAGTTGATGAAGTTGGGCATGAGATACATGAGTAATGAGAACCGAAAAGAATCCGATTAGAAACTTTTTCATGATTGAAATGAGTTGATGGGTAATCTAAAATACACCATTCATGGCATCTTATCAACTCAAATTTGCAATCATCAATCTGGTTTGAGAAATAGAAAGTTTGATAACAGGAACTTTAGTTATAGAGAAAATAGCTTTATGTTACTGAGTTGTCTCAGGACAGTCATATTGGAATTCATAGTCTTTACTTGAAGTAACTCCATAACTTGAATTAGTCCAATGAATTTTTTTAATCATGCCATTATCCAATACATAGTCAAATATTTGTTCTTCAGGATCGAGACCTGATGCACTAATTTGATATTCGCCATACATGGGATTATTTTTTGAGAAGCGTGCCGCATAAGAAACATCAAACTGGCTAACAGGATAGAAAGAGAATAAACCAACAGGAAAAAATAAACGACTGCCAAGGGCTGAGCCTAATGTTCTGAATGGATTAGACCTTGAATCAAATTTTGCATTATAGGTGGAATTAATATAAGATGATGTTGAGTTAATAGAAGTCAGATCACCTTCTGTAAAAACAAAATTATGTCTGATCTCAAATGTGATGGAGTCGTGATAAAATTCTTGAGTGATGGTATAATTTATTTTTGAAGAACTCGCATAATGAATAAGTTCACGGTGATGCTCACCGAGATTGTAATGATCAATCTGTGTAATGCCATACCGGCCATGCGTGTATTCATACTTATGAAAAGCGCCGGGTATTCCGGCATAATAGATTTCGGCAGCATTGAGTTTGTTGTATTCATCATAATAGAAAACAATCTTACTTGTATCTGCCTCTAAAAGAATAAGCCTTCCGGAAGAATTATACTTGGCAAGGTACTTTTGATTCTCCCATCGAAATTTTGTGATGCGACATGAAGTGCCTAATTGATCTGAGGTTATACAGGATTGGCATAATAACATAAGCGCAAGTACATATGCACCTAACAAGAACTTGTTATTCGTAATCATAAGGGGAGGGTTTTTAATGCAGGATAAAAATAGTGTAAAAATTATAAGCTATATCCAAACTCAAGCTTCAAAAATTATAAAGGCCTCAATTTTGAGTATTTTTACCTAGATGAGAATTGTATTTTTCAGGTGATCAGAATTAATGTCAGACTGTTCTGGCTCTACTGCATGCTTATAGCATCAACTTCTGAAAGGTGTGTTCTATATTGTTCGTATCGCTCCAGCACTTCATTAACATAATTAACAGGCTCATCGCATTGACAATATCCGGCTTTAACAACGGGGTCGTGATAGAATTGAGATTCAGATTTTTTCTTCAGATAATATTCAACATTGTCTTTCCACACAGTTGGATCATGATCATTTTTTTGAGTTAGCCTGGTGGCATCTATGATATGTGACAGACCTGCGTTATAAGAAGCCAAAACAAATTTGATACGCTCTGTTGAATCAGGAACCTTTGCATGCCAATATCTATTCAGGTATGATAAATAACCAATGCCTGCTTTCATACTTTGCTCGGGATCATCAAGATTAGAAGCACCAAAGCGTCTTGCTGTTTCAGGCATAAGCTGCATCAACCCGCGTGCACCTGCCCACGACTCATCTTCTGCATTAAACTTCGACTCCTGATATACAAGTGCTGCAAGAAGTAGCCAGTCCCATTTTAGTTTAGTGGCGCCGAGCCTGATAAGATCATCATAAGGAGAAAGTTTTTCACTATCACCAATAGAAGAGTAATCGCTTTTCATGCGCAGTAGAGATGTGCGCGGACTTTTATAATAACGATTATAAATAACCATAAAGGTTGGTTCTTTTTTTACAGATGACAGCCATCCATTAATAGCTTGTTGAAGTTTAGGTGAGTTCTTTCGTACGGCCCAAGCAATTTGCTGAGGTACACTAAGCACGGTGTTAACATCAAGGTTAGGATAGTAAGCAGCATTTACCTGTGCCATAGAGTGATCAGCAACAGTATAATCAATCTCACCATTAGCTACTTTTTTTATAATCGATTCACTCTCGGCTGTCATAGTATCAAGTTTCACATTGATATCACCACCGATTTCTTCTGATAGATTTTTTAATCGTAGTTCAAAGCTTGTCCCTCTGATAACGTATACATCCTTTCCTACTAACTTAACAGGATTGCGTATGAGTCCGTCATTGATTTGATCTGGTCCAAGCTTTTCCCAATCGCGAGGTTTTCGCTGAACCAAAACCTGATACGTATTGAAGTGTGGATTGGTGAACGTAATAAATTTTCGTCTTGCTTTTGTTATGGTTAATGGAAATGCAAGAATATCACCCTTGCCTTTATTGAGTTGATCAATAGCACGCTCAACACCACTCGTTACTTTTATTTTTAATCCTACATGAAGTTGTTTGGCGAGTAGTTGGAGTAACTCATATTCATACCCCATAGCCTGTCCTTTATAGATAAAATAGCTGATAGAATTGTTATCGACTAATGCTGTAATGTAGCCACGTTTTGTAATGGCAGGAAGATCAATTTCAACTTCTGGTGAAGAGGAAAAACCTTCATTAGAAGACGTGTCGCAGGAAAAGCAGGCAAGGAAGATAAGAAAGCCCGCCAGGATAAACCTTTTGTCAGCCAGCATAGAGGCTGCAAGTTACCTATTTCGGAGATGAAATAAAAAAGGCTCCACAAGGGAGCCTTTTTATGATTAGAATCTGATTGAAAATTAATTAGCCTGCAATACACCATTTATGGTGTGAACAACGCCATTGTTATTAGTATTATTGGCAGATGTCACCACAGGATCAGCAGCAAGATTGCCATCCACAAGAGTTATGGTTGCACCGCTAAGACTAACTTTTACTGTTTTAGAAGTTAATAATGTATTTAGTACTAAACCATCAGATAGATCTGTTGACAAAAGTCTTCCGGATACAATATGATACTTTACCATATTTGCAACGTCATCTGCTGTTTGAGATTTTATTGCAGTAACTGCATCTGCTTCTGTTGCTACAGAATAATAAGCAAGCATTGCATCATCAGTTGGAGCGAATACTGTAAACTCAGGTAGTGGAGAAGAGTTAGGAACAAGTATTGTTGCAATATTTCCTGTACGAATGGCGAAAGCAAAAAGATCGAAGTCTGCGCCATTTGCATCGACTCCTGTATCTGTTCCACCACTAACTACAGTAGTAGCTCCGTACGCTATACTCATTCCAAAGGGTGATAGTACAGTTGTTGATGTACTTGGAATAGCCATAACTTTATCAATGGTTTGTAAAACCCCATTTGATGCATCTGTGTCGGCAGTTACTACTTTAGCACCTGATGAACCAACATTTGCATTTAATAATACATCGCTACCCTGTGTTGATAAAGATAACCTGGCTCCATTGAAGGTTATAAAAGTTTTTCCTCCGGCAATTGTTGAGGTAGTAACTTTAGAACCGATCAAGTGGTAGTTCAATCGCGAAACCAGTGTAGCTATATTCCAGTTAGCATTTGGTGCCGTATTTGTCATGTACTTAATTGTATCAATAGCTTGTTGCTCTGTAAGCGTCTTGTTATAAATAGAAGCCGATTGAAAGAAAGTAAGGAATGCATCGTCTGTTGGAGCAAATACAGTATATGTGCCTGAGTTAGCATTTCCTAAATTTTTATCTAATCCAGATTTCTCGAGAAGCGCTTCAAAAATATTCAGATCAGTATTGCCAGCTACTTTATCATTAATAGTAGCAGTTTCTGTCGGCGATACCGGCGATTTAAAATCATCAGAGCAGCTTACGCTTATAAGCGAAAGCACAACAATTAAAGATGATCCTGCGCGATTTATGTTTCTAAAATATTCCTTCATATCCTTATTTGTTTTTAATGATGGAGAGTACTAACAAATTTGCGCCTGACACATCATTTCTGTTACCAGACATAATTACAGTATAAACCCCTTTATCATCGAACACGTAACCAAGTTCCTCGGCAAGTGTTGTTGGTCCTGCGCCTGTTACAACAATGTCCATAGCTCCTGAAGTCAAGGTTTGATAGTTTGAAAGTGTAACTGTTCGAGAGCCTACTGATGGTGAGAACGTAGGGTATTTCATAGGGAAACTTCGCACGCTTCCAGAGTTAGTTATAGATGTTCCACCAATTTTTACAGTTACGTTATCTTCTGTATTGGGTGAAGCATGAATAAAACGAACAGCACACTTGCCTGCTGCAGGTTTAGGAAACCGGGTAGTTGATGGTAATGGTAACTGATCTGTGATAACCAGGAAACGAAGTCCTCCAGGATCAGTGCTTCCCAAGGGAACAGTTCCTATAGCAGAGAGAAATGAAGGTGCTACACCGCCATTATATTTCTTCACCAGGTTATAGGTTACTATAGAGTTGTTTGAAGTCAGAGTAATCGTTGTATCGCCACCACCCACAATTTTAGGTGCTGTAAATTCGGTAACACTTGAGTAATATGTTATGTCACCAAAGTTTGAAGCATTTAATGTGCGAAGTGGTTTAGGACGAGTAATTGAATCTACTACAATCAAAGTATAGTATGCGCTGTCAGAGGCTTGAAAATTATTAGTTGAATTATTTGCTGCTCTGAAGATCAAATCACTTTTGTTCAACACTCCGCCAATGGTGCCACTGGTTGCTTTTGCACGAAAATTGGTATTAGCCAATACTCCGTTTGAAGTTACAAGAGCGTTTGTATAAGCAGACTGTGTTGAGTTTGCAGAAATGCTGCTTCCGGTTTTCACATTATTAACAAACAAATCAAGAGACGGAGCATCTGGTGCTGCATTTACCATCAGGAAATTTGCATGAGATGATGTAGACGTTGAAGAAAGATCAGGATCGCTCAAGTCAACATCCTGGCAAGCAACGGCACACATCAGCATGCCTGTGACCAGCGCAGTAGTTATTTTATTTATGTTCAATGTCATCATTGTTTTTCTAGTTAAGTCAAAATCATCTTAAAATATATATCGTACACCAACTTGTAATTGCCAGCGGCCATTAACAGTTTGATCAGGTATGTATGATGAATTAAGAGGTGTGCCATCGGTATTCGTTTCGAAAGTATATACAGGTCTTCCTGTAGTTGGTGCCCATGGCAAGCCCAATGTTGACGTTGGTCCTGAGGTAGCAACTGGAGATGATACTGTACCTGCAGTATGAGGTTGTTCATATCCAAGGAAACGAATGAGTGAAGATCTTGATGGGTTCTTGATCAAACCAGCGTGTGAATCAAAAAGGTTTAAAGCATTGTCGAGTGCTGCAGACAATTGTATAGTGTGTCTTCTGCCTTTTACATTCACAAAGAAATCTTGCAGTATGCTAAAGTTTAATCGGTTTACCCATGGGCTGATAGCACCGTTACGTTCAGCATATTTGCCTCTTCTGCTGTTCAGATATTTATCTTGTCTGATGTAAGTATCAAGCTGATCCCAGATCTGATCAACAGTGCGGTTATCTGTAGCACTGGCTGTACTTAAAACAATTTCGTCTTTGGTTTTAGGAATGTAGATTAAGTCATTGGTTGTAGTTCCATCGCTGTTCATATCACCATTATAGATATAAGAGAACATAGCACCTGACCTTCCTTCATACGTAGCAGAGAAAGTAGTTGCAAAATGTTTCAAATACTCTTTTCTATAACTTCCATAGGCAATAATGCGATGAGGTGTCAATGCATTTGCATAAGACATACCAGGATTATTTGGACCTAACAAGTTTGCTTGTGATGTGAAGATACTTCCGGCAGTTGAACCGTTTTGGGGATTAACTTCACGAGCATCAGTGTATGTATATGCTGCAGAAACCTGGAAGCTTCGGCTGAAGTTCTTTTGTAACTGTGCGGTAATACTCCATTGATAACCTTTATTTGTGTTATCCAATACAAGTGCTTGTCCTACATCGCCATTTACACGACGGTCATTTGATAAGATAGCACGATCAGTGTTAATGGTTGATGTTGGAGCAGCTCCATATAGAGGTCTTCCATCACCCTGAACTTTACCAACAGGAGCAGCAAGGTTAGCATCGCGAATAAATACGGCATGAATATCTTTTGTGTAGATGAATTCAAGAGTACCAACTATACCGTAAGGAAGTTGTTGATCAACAGCAATATTACTTCTCCAAACCTGAGGAAATCTGAAATTTTTAGCTACCGTGTTTACCGATGGTACAATGGCTGAACGTCCATAATTTTTGTCAAGTGGATTAGTGATCATAGGTGGCATACCTTTGCTAAGATCTGAATAAGCACTTGTAGGAGAATCAGATGGAAGAGCATAAGGCTTAGAGCTGAAATCATAAGGCAGTCCATCACCAGTATTGGTAAATGGAACGTTCGTAGATGTGAATTGTCCGAAATAAAGACCATTGTTACTTACTACGTTAGAGAGCCATACAAAAGGAATTCTTCCTGTTAAAACTCCCGTGCCTCCTCTAAGTTGTGTTGTTCTGTCGCCTTTTACATCCCAGTTAAAACCAACTCTTGGTGAAACAAGCGGTTTAACAGTTGGCCATCCGCCAACGCGCACTTTCTCGCCATTGAAATTTATAGCATTCACATAATTATTAACAGGCAGGTCTGTTAAGTAAATAGGAATATCAACACGCACACCGCCAGTGATCTTTACATGTTTGATGCCTGTATATTCATCTTGCGCAAAGAAACCAAGTTGCATGGCAGACCATTTGGCTGCTGTTGCATCTGGCCCTCCCTTAACCGCAACGTATTGAGTTGTATATGATGCGGGTCTTGCTGTTGCCGTTGTGCTTGGGTCAGCATCAGCAATAAAATCAGCAATGCTGTTATAACGATATACACCGTTAATAACCTGAGTAAACACGTTATTGAAATGGTAGTATTCATTAGCCGTTCCAAGTGTAACAGTATGATTCTTCATGTAGATAGAAAAGTTATCATTAAGCTGGATAACATTCTGATCTAGTTTGTTGTTTGGTGTGAATGGATCAGGACCAAAGGATGTCATGTTCTGACCATTCGGTCCCAGAATATCAACCAATGGAAAGCTAGGTACTGATTTACCACCTGCGTTTTCACGGAAGTCGCGGAAAGCACTGAATCCTGCTACAAGGTTGTTTGAATATTTACCTCCACCAAGTGTTGAATTCAACTCAACAGTAACAGAGTATTGATTATTATTAATTCTGTAATATGATGAAGAGTAAGATAATACGTTGTTTGTGTTTCCTCTGCCACCTGCAACACTGCTGGCAAAACCACCTGAGCCACTGGGGGGTTGATCTTGAAATGCTGTTGTAGCATTACCACGTATTGTAAGTTTGTTGTTTTGATTGATGTTATAATCGAAACGTACTACAAACCTTCTGCTCTCAGTTGCACGATTGTAATTCTTGTAAACACCTGGATCGAATTTGATCTGGTTTTTCAAAAAATCAGTCAACGGTATAAGACCTGTTTGTGGATCGCTATCGTCTGATGCCTGGGTAGCTCCCGTTGTAGAAGCACTTGAGTTAACCCGCACCGGGTTAGTATAGAATGGATCAGTACGATTCTCAATCTCTACGTTTGCAAAGTAAAATAGCTTATCCTTGATAATGGCGCCTCCTACACGGAAACCTACATTCTTATAATTAAAACTTGGCACTGGTAATTTTACACCGTCTACTTTTTTGCCGGCAAGATTTTGATTTCTAGTAAATCCGTATACTGACAATGACAAATCATTTGTACCACTTCGTGTTATAGCGCTAACCCCAGCTCCTGTAAAGGCACCTTGGCGAACATCATAAGGGGAAAGTGAAACGGTAATTTCCTGGATAGCATCCATACCAAATGGTGTTGCGCCGGATTGTCCTGCAGGTAATGGATTTAATCCAAACACGTTGTTAACGGTGGCACCATCAATGGTAAGGTTATTATACAAATTGCTTCGTCCACCAAATGAAAATGCACTGCCGCCAGCTTGTGGTGTTAAGCGACTGATGTCTCTGAAGTCACGACCGATAGAAGGAAGATTCTGAATCTGGTTTACATTGAAGTTTGAAGAAGCGCCAATTTTTTCAGAATTAAGAACTGGATCTTTCTCGCCTGAAACTACAACTTCTTGAAGCTGTGTACCTTCATCAAGCATTTTGAAATCAAGTTGAAAGGTCTGGCCAAGTTGTAGATAAACATTTTCTTGTACCTGCTCTTTATATCCAACGAAAGTTGTTTTTACAGTGTAGGGTCCGCCAACGCGCATGCCAGGTATAAAATAATACCCATCAACACGAGATGCATTTCCATAAACTGTTCCTGAGGGCTGGTGGACAGCTACCACTGTAGCGCCGGGTAAGGCTTCACCTTTTTGGTCGGTAATAACACCACTCAGGCTCGCTGTAGTAACCCCCTGAGCTCGCGCCCCTATGGATGTTAAAACTACAAAGGCTAAGAGTAAAATTTTACGCATAGTTGTGTGTTTAGATTAATAATTTTTTGTTTGTAAAAGTATTCTTTTGACAGTGATAAGCCTTTATTTCAGTTTTAAATCTGTCGTAAAAAGTTTACAATAAGTTAACACCCTTTAAACCTGAATCACAAGAAATATCGCCTTAAAACCTAAAAACTAAGTCGTAAGCCCGATGCTAACGATTGAGAATAGTATAGCTCAACTTCAGGTTTAGAAAAATGCCTGTATTATTGTGTTAATTTTAGGGATAATGGATTCTATAGTTTTGTGAGAGGTTTTGCTATTGGTTGGTTAGTTTTGCTTTCGTATGCGGGCTTGGCTCAGGTTGTCACTGATGATACTACTCACCAACGCCTTGTTCATAAAATCCGACAGAGCAAAACATCAAAGGCTCTTCTTAATTCCGTTAAAACCCACTCCAATCCTGACACGCTGTTCAACACCCGAAGCGAATCGGTTTTTATGCAGTACAGCGGAAAAATTGTAAGGCATATTAACATCAACCACATTGGCTTTGATAAAACCATTTATGATACTACGAGAAGTGTAAAGAATACTATTACGCGGATTGGAAACAGTTTACACAGTAATACTAAAGTATGGGTAATCAAAAACAATTTGTTTATCCGCGAAGGCAAAGCGTTAAACCCTTACCGGGTTGCCGATAACGAACGATACCTTCGGGATTTAAATTTTATACTTGACGCCCGTATATATGTTGAACCAGTCTCAGCTGATAGTGTCGACTTAACTGTTGTTACTCGCGATATTTTTAGCTTGGGTGCGTCCTTCTCGCCCAACAGTCCACATAAGTATACTTATAAAGTTCATGATGTTAACGTAGCTGGCTGGGGGCAGCAAATTCAAACAAATGGTTTGATTGAAAATGGACGAAATCCTATGCTTGGTCCTGAATTTATTTATTCAAAAAATAGCATTGGCGGTACACTTACCAATCTTTCTATTGGTTACACTACACTTAATACAGGTAGCAGTTACGGTGAGGAAAATGAGTATGCTGCTTATGTAAGATTAAACAGACCACTTGTCTCGCCTTATACACGTCTTGCTGGTGGATTGGAGATCAGTGTTAATCAATCTAAAAATGTAAACGTAGCGCCAGACTCTCTTTTCAAAAGCTATCGATACGTGGTCAATGATTTCTGGATTGGTTATAACATTGGTATTAATAGCAGAGTGAAAAATCGTAACAGGCATTTCGCTGCTATTCGTTTCTTCAGTGAGCAATTTCTTAGTCAGCCCAAACAACCTATCGAAAGAATAAATCCGCTCTATAACAATCAAGACTATGTGCTTGGTCAGTTTACATTCTTTAATCAGAACTTTTATAAAACCCGATATATCTATGGTTTCGGTCGAACAGAAGATGTTCCTTACGGGAAACGTTTTTCAGTTCTTGCAGGATGGTCTCATCAGCTATTTTTAAACAGACTTTACATGGGCATTGATTTCGACAGAACTATTGTTCATGGTAAAGGAGATTTTTATCAATATTCATTTCGCGCAGAAACTTTTGATTATAAACAAGAGCTGCAAGATATAAGCCTGCTTGCATCAGCTTCATTAAATAGCAGACTGCATGTTTATAAACATTTCAAAATAAGGCAATCTCTTGGTGCCAGCTATACTGCTATTATAAAACCTACCATTAATAGACTATTACAAATTGATAATGACTTTGGAGTTAGTGGAATCAGGGCTGATAGCGTTCGCGGGCAACAACGACTTGGGCTGCATACAGAAACAGTTATGTTCACAAATTGGAAATTACTGGGCTTTCATTTTGCGCCACTCATTTTTGGTGACATGGCTTTCATTTCAAAAAATAATGATCAGGTGTTTTATGACAAACCTTATTATGGTTTAGGTGGAGGTATGCGTACCCGAAATGAAAACCTTGTATTTGGCACGATTGAATTCAGGGGCACTTATTTTCCGCGTGTCCCGCAAGGTGGCAGCCATTTCAGTGTAACGCTTCGCACCAATTTACGAATTAAGTTTACTGGTAGTTTGATTAACGCCCCTTCGTTTATTCAGTACAATTAAACGAAGATGTATTTCGTCCATCACGTGTTTACTATGATCACTAAACACTTTTATTTATATTTAGTAATCCGACGTTCTCTTTACGGAATTGAATAGATAAAAGAATACAATAGAAATAAAATGAGAGCAATCAATCCGATACCACAGGACAGAATTTCCGATTATGTGGAAAGAATATTGGTGATTGAAAATTTCAATGTAGCTAACTCTTTCACATTGCCATTGTTTGCCAACGGAACTCCAACACTTCTGTTCCTTACAACAAAAGCAACAATCGATAATAAACGAACAAATTATCTTACACTATTCGGGCAAACAGTTTTTCCAGAGACGTTAACGATAAAAGATAATTTTACTTTAATAGCATATTTCCTCAAGCCCTTTTCCTTGTTTTCGCTCTTTGGTATTTTAGCAAAAGAACTGACTGACTATCCTATTGACTTGAATCTGTTGAGCCAGTTAAATGCAAGCGAACTGCAGGAAAAATTGTTGAATGCAGAGAGCACAGAGGTGATGCTGACTTTACTGAACGATTTTATATTTGCCCTGATCACAAAAAAGAATGCTGAAAAGGAAATCATAAAATGCGCCACGGCTATCATTGCAACCAGACCTTCAAAAGAAAGTCTGATTTTGGTTCAGGATAAATTGAGCATGACAGAAAGAACTTTTGAACGGATGTTTGAAAAAAATATTGGCATCTCACCAAATCTCTTCAGAAGAATATGCCAGTTTAATTTAGCATTTCAACAATTAAATGCCAGGCAATTCAGCAAACTGTCAGATCTTGCTTTTCAAAACGGCTATGCCGACCAAAGTCATTTCATACGTGCCTTCAAAGAGTTTACCGATATAACCCCAAAAGAATATCTCAGATTTGGTCAACGCGACTAAAAATGCAGATTGTCGGTTTCGTTCTATTTTGAGTTTTAGTGTTTGGTTTCCTTTGTCATAGATATTTAAAAACACAAACTTTATAACATGAAAAACTCAATTTATCCTTGCATGTGGTTTGATGGTCAGGCACAGGCAGCAGCAGAATTTTACTGCAACATTTTTAAGAACTCAAAGATTACTGCAGATAATCAAATGGTTGTGATCTTTGAATTAAATGGTAAACGTTTTATGGGCCTGAACGCGGGACCTCAATTCAAATTCAATGAAGCAATTTCATTTGTAGTTGATTGCGAGACACAGGAAGAAATTGATTTCTATTGGGGAAAACTAACAGCAGGAGGCGGCAGTGAGGGCAGCTGTGGCTGGCTGAAAGATAAATTCGGTGTGTCATGGCAGATTGTTCCAACAATACTTCCCACGCTGTTAAGCAATCCCGATAAAGCACAACGCGTTATGCAAGCTTACATGAAGATGAAAAAGTTTGACATCAAAGCGTTGGAAAATGCCTGATAAAAAATACCTGAATTGCTAACTCTCAAACAATAAAAAAGGTGTCCTATGAAAGACACCTTTTTTATTGTAATCAAATTATTGACACTTACTTCTGTCCATATTTTTCTTTAAACCTGTTGTAAAGCAATTGTTGTTTGCCATCGAGATTTAATTTTCTACCGGCAATGAAAGCATTCTCGACATTATTGGTTCGCATATCCAACGCGTCGCCTGTTGAAATAAAAAGGTTAGCATCTTTTCCAACTTCTAATGTTCCACAAGAAGAATCTATACCAATAATTTTGGCAGCGTTTAAAGTAATAAGCTGTAGCGCTTCTTCTTTACTGAGACCATAAGCCGATGCTGTACCCGCAAAGAAAGGAAGGTTTCTGGAGTTTTGAAGTCCGTTATAAGAAAGTGAAACCATTACACCTGCCTTCGTTAGAACTGCAGGTAACTTATATGGCATATCAACATCTTCATCATTTGAGATTGGCAAACGATGTACATTAGCAAGAACTACCGGGATATGATTTTCGCTTAAGAATTCTTTTACGAGATACGATTCTTCTCCATCTTTTAAAACTATTTTCTTAATGCCCACTTGTTGTGCAAGCTGGATGGCAGACATAATTTCTTTGGCGAGAGAGGCTCTCATATAAATTACTTTACTGCCATCAAACAATCCTTTCATGGCTTCCAGTTTCAGGTTTGTTGCTTCAGGTGCAGATTGAGCATAAGCTTTAGCTTCAGCAAGAAAGTTTGATAGTTCACGTATCTGCTCATCATACTTCTCGTTCTTTTTAATTTGTGTTTCGCCCATCCACCAGCGTGGTGACTGATAAAATGCAGGCCAGTTCAAATGTACACCATCATCGGTTTTATAAACGGCATCCTCCCAATTCCATCCATCCAATTCTATAACGGACGATGTACCGGATATGATGCCACCAATAGGAGTAGTCTGCGCAAGTAAAATTCCATTGTAACGGAGTGTAGGAATTAATTCTGAATCTGTGTTATAAGAAATGATCGAACGAACGTTGGGATTGTATGAACCGGTCTCATTAACATCACGCGTTGATCGAACAGCAGAAATCTCTTGTAGTCCTAAATCTGAATCAGGCAATATAAAGCCAGGATAAACATGTTTACCTGATGCATTAATAATTTCAAATTTACTCGCATCAATAGAGGAGGTGCTTGCGTCTGCTACCAATGTCAGCTTTCCATTATCGAATGTAATGATTGAATTTTGAATTACATTTCCATTACCAATGTGAGCTATCGCACCTGTTATAGCAATTGGTTTTGTTTGAGGCGATGCAGGCTTTGGAACCTGGCCGAATGCCAGCGAGGTCAAAGTGAATACAGATATTGTTAGTGTTATAAATTTTTTCATCATCATAATATTTTAATGATTATCAAGTTCGTTAGCAAACATAATATCCTCACAATGCCATAAATGGTTCTCATGTTTTTCTGGCTTTTGTGTTGGTTCACCTGCTTTCTTCAGCCCTAACATTTTCTGAATGATTCTGGATCTCTCAGCTTCCTGACTCTTACGCATCTCAATATCTTTTTCGATGTCATAGTAGATCGCTCCATCAACAATGGTCTTCTCTACTTTGGCATAAATCGAAAGTGGATTGTCTGACCACACAACAATGTCGGCATCCTTTCCTACCTTAACACTTCCCATCTGTTTATCGAGGTGAAGCATCTTTGCGGGATTGAGTGTTACCATCTTCCATGCTTCTTCTTCTGACACGCCGCCGTACTTTACTGTCTTGGCAGCTTCCTGGTTAAGTCTGCGTGCCATCTCAGCATCATCAGAGTTGATAGCTGTAACAACACCTGCACCTTTCATGAGTGCAGCGTTGTAAGGTATAGCTTCCTTTACCTCCATCTTGTATGACCACCAATCAGCAAATGTAGAACCAGCTGCTCCATGGGCGGCCATTTTATCGGCAACTTTATAACCTTCCAGAATATGTGTGAATGTATTGATGTGAAAGTTGAATCGCTCTGCTACTTTCATCAACATGTTGATTTCTGATTGCACATAAGAATGACATGTTATGAACCGTTTACTATTTAGAATTTCAACGAGAGCATCAAGTTCAAGATCTTTGCGTGGAGCAGTTGCAGTAAGTTTTATTTTAGCAGGTAAAGCCTGATAAGCCTTCCACTCTTTTTCATATTCCTGAGCACGTGTAAAAGCATCTACAAAAACCTGCTCAACACCCATGCGGGTTTGTGGAAAACGTACTGTATTTGCATCGCCCCAATTTGATTGTTTTACATTTTCGCCAAGAGCGCATTTGATAAAGCCATCTGCATTTTTGATTTTCATTTCTTCCGGAGATTTTCCCCATTTGTATTTCACCAATGCAGATTGTCCACCAATAGCATTAGCCGATCCATGCAGAAGTTGGCCACTCACAACACCTCCTGCTAACTGACGATAGATATTGATATCTTCTGAATCGACGACATCTCCCATTCTCACTTCAGCAGAAACAGTTTGGACATCATTTATTGAAACAAGAGCAATATGTGTGTGCTCATCTATAATGCCTGAGGTTACGTGTTTATTTGTACCGTCGATTACCAACGCTCCGGCAGAGGGAAGATTTTTACCAATCTGCACAATCTTGCCATCCTTTAGAAGCACGTCTGTTTCCTTAAGAATTCCATCGGCCTCATTTGTCCACAAGGTTGTGTTCTTCAATAAGATGGTTTGAGTTTGAGGAATGGATGAAGATCCAAAAGCTACGAAGGGATAAGTTATGTTACCCCACGCTGGTTTATCTTCTTTTTTCTCTTCTTTCTTAACTTCTTTTAAAGGGTCTTTACATGTTGCTGTCCATGTAATCCATGTGCCATCAACCAACTGTCCTTTTCCTTTTAAGTTTTTATCAGAAGGATAACCACTCAAACGAATTTTACCCTTAGGCGATTTTGTTGTATCAGCATCAAATGAAATTGTAATGAGTGCATCCTTTATTTTAAGAACAGATTTTAATTCGAGAGAGTCTGTAGTTTTTATTTTTGCAGTCAATGATCCTGGTTTGCCAGATATTGCTAACAAGTATGAGTCGCTACCAACAGCAAGAGAATAATTTCCGATGAGCTCACTCTTTTCAAACTCTGTAACAGTGTAAGGTTTACCATGAATCCAGTTTTGATAAATAGATGTTTTCTCATCGAATAGATTTCCGGAAGTAATAATGAAATTAGCTTCCATTCCTTTTTTGAGTGAGCCTATAGCATTATCAACTCCCAGCAACTGAGCTGGTGTGAACGTCATGGCCTTTAATGCAACATTTTGATCAAGACCATACTTAACGGCCTTGCGTATATTGCTCAGATATTTGCTGACATCTTTTAATCCTTGCGCTGTAAATGCAAAGTTTATATTGTTTTGAGAAACAATCAGCGGGTTGGCTGGTGCTATTTCCCAATGCTTCAAATCAGTAAGACTCACCATTTGTGCATCATAGGGATCTTCAACATCATAGATCTCTGGAAAATTAACCGGAATTATAAGAGAAGCTTTTGTTTCTTTTATTTCAGCTATACGTTGATACTCATCACCAGCACCTTTGATTATGTATTGAACTCCAAATTCATCACCAAGTTTATCGGCACGTAATACACTGAGTTTATCTTTAACATCAAAAATGGCAGGCAGCGATTTGTTGCTTGCAAAACTCTCAAGAGTTTGATCATTGAATTTTTTATTTCCAGATGCCTTATACCATTGTGCATCTAAATATGTTTGGCGAATTAATGCAATATAACCCATCAATGATGATGGATAACTTTGATGAGATGATCCTTTATCAAATGAAAAGTGTGCTGCAGCTCGTTCTTTGATAACTACATTCTGATCGCGATCGTTAGCTAATGTTACCAGTACAGAAGAGCCTCTTATTAATCCATCATTTCGAAAACTGTTTACAGTTCCAAAACCAACTTTTCTTAAGTTCTCTGCTTCTTTTACGTTAATGGTAAAATCAGTAAAAGCATTGTACTCAGCCTTAACAGTCTCGTTCCAATTGAACGGACCTTTTGTCTTACTCTCTAACTGAGTGGGTCCTCCGAATTCGCTGGGCTCACTTTTTATAAATGGAACACCATAGCTTGAATAAGGATCAACAAATGAGGGATAAATTGTTTTTCCGTTCAGATCAATGACAACGGCATTTTTGGGAATGGATATGGTTGCACCTGCACTTTCAACTTTGCCATCTTTAATAAGTAGCGTTGCATTTTCCAGTTTAGTTTGAAAATCGACGTAGAGATTGGCGTGGATAAAAGCATAGATAGCAGGTCTTTTATCTTTTACACCGTTTACGGGAAACGTTTCCTGCCCCCAGCTTAGGCCCGGCAACAAGAGCCAGAGAGCCATGAAACCCAGGAGGGTTCCAGCCATTTCTTTTTTCATATATTGTTTAGGTTAATAACACTTGACAACATAGGCTTTTTTAAGCAAATGCGTACAAGAAATTTATACCAATGGTACCTATTGTCTGAATTTCAGATAGATGAATATTTTAAAATCATGCTGAATTAAAAAGAGCATTTTTATGCTTTAGTTTCATAACCTGTTTGGTATTAAACTAAATTGCTACTCATACGATGCCATCTAAAGAATAGATATGAATTCATTTTGGAAGAAGGTAATAAATAAAACAACGCTTCGGAATTTCAGAAATGAAAATGGAGAAGGAAAACAGCATTCATCTTATATGCTGGCTAAAGGACTCAGGGAACTTAGAATTGTAGCAACCAGACATGTTAAAGATTTGATTTTAATTACCGCAGGAATTTTTTCTGCTGCCTTTGGCTTCAAGGGATTTCTATTGACCAATCATTTTATTGATGGAGGCGCTACAGGTATTTCTCTTTTGATTTCCGCCGTAACATCAATACCACTTTACATTTTGATTATAAGCGTGAACATACCTTTTATAGTATTGGCTTATAATATTATGGGAAAAGGGTTTGCAATAAAAACAGCGCTTGCTATTTCAGGTCTTGCTCTTTGTCTCGCTACAGTGCACTTCCCCGATGTGACAAAAGATAATTTGTTAGTTGCACTTTTTGGTGGATTTTTTCTAGGCGCAGGTATTGGTCTTTCTGTGAGGGGAGGAGCAGTAATTGATGGTACTGAAGTGTTAGCTATCTACTTGAGTCGTAAGTTTGGTACAACAATCGGTGATATTATTATCGTTATCAATATTCTCATCTTCTCTGCTGCTGTTTATTTTCTTTCCGTAGAAATTGCACTCTACTCCATGATCACATATCTGGCCGCATCAAAGACCCTTGATTTTATTATTGAAGGTATTGAAGAGTATATGGGTGTTACAATTATTTCATCTCACAGTGAAGAGATCAGGCAGATGATCATTCAGAAAATGGGAAGAGGTGTTACTATTTATAGTGGCAAGCAAGGCTATGGTAAGCGCGGCGAAACAAGAGACGCAGACATTATCTACACCGTAATTACAAGACTCGAATTAAATAAACTGAATACTGAAATCGAAAAAATTGAACCTGATGCATTTGTTGTGATGAGCAGCATCAGAGATACGAAAGGTGGAATGATAAAGAAGAGACCTTTACATTGATCTGCTCAATCTTACAATTCTGAATCAGATACATTAAAGGTATCGCCTTCATTCACGTCTCCGCTTTTATAGCCTTTGCTAAACCATCGAACGCGTTGTTCTGAAGTTCCGTGAGTGAAAGAATCTGGTGTAACATAACCTTGAGATTGTTTTTGAAGTCTATCATCACCAATAGCTGAAGCTGCATTGATAGCTTCCTCGAAGTCGCCTTCTTCAATCATGTTGTTGAGTTTGTTGGCGTGATTGGCCCAAACACCAGCCAGAAAATCTGCTTGTAATTCAAGTCGCACAGAAAGTTTATTATATTCTTCTTCACTCATATTGGCACGGGCTGCATGCACCTTATCTGTTATGCCTAAGAGATGTTGCACGTGATGTCCAACTTCATGAGCAATAACATATGCTTGTGCGAAATCACCGGGAGCATTAAAACGCTCCTTTAATTCCTGGTAGAAGCTAAGGTCGATATATAATTTTTCATCTTCACCACAATAGAAAGGTCCTGTAGAAGCATCAGCATTACCACAACCTGATTGAACCTGGCCACTGAAAAGAACAAGTGTAGGTTCACGATAATTTTTCATCTGTTCATGCCACACATCTTCCGTATCTGCCAACACAACTTTTACGAAATGACTTAACTCCTCCTCATCTGCTGATGGTGTATAAGATTGTGATTCTGTACTTGTAGTTCCATCACTAACAGGAATGTTTTGCAATAGCGTCAGCGGATTCTTACCAGTAATCAGGCTGATAATAATCACAATTACCACTAATCCAATTCCACCTTTTATGGGTAATCCGCCGCCACCTCCTCCACTGCCACGTCGGTCTTCCACATTACCACTTTCTCTTCGGCCACGCCACTGCATATTTTTTAATAGTTATATATCAAGGAAGATACCATCAATAAGTTAAATAATCAACGTAGTTGTTGCTATCATTGAAGGAATGCTTTTGCGTTCGCCAAATCACCATTTGAACGTAAAAAAGTTATTCTGAATGGTAATATCGAAATCACTGGTTACAGTTGTGGTTTGAAAGTTATTAGTGGTAAGCATGAAGTTCTGTTCGCTCTTTAAGAAATAAATCCTTTTCCGTAAGTTGCTATTCTTTTAATGACTCTTTTATGAGAAAGATTATACCAGGCGTGATTCTTTTAACTGTAGTGTTTTCGTGTGCCAAGCATGATGAGACTAAGGTTCCAACAGTACAATACAAGCCTGCCGTTAAACTTTATTTTTCAGAATACTCCGAATACCATGTTGGCTACATGTACACCGATACGCTTGATAAATATTTTACACTTTTGAATTATGATTCTGGTTTGCAAAGTCCAGAAGGTATTGCTTATAACCAGGCAGGTAAGAGACTTTATATTGCAGAAGGTGACGGAAGCCGGGTGCTTAGAGATACACCAACTGATCCAGCCTTGAAGGTAGTTTATGATTCTGATAGGGGAGTTTCCAACCCTACGGCTGTTGCTATTGATACCGTGAGTAAAAAATTGTATTGGGCAAATTCAGGCTCGGGTCAAATTATGGTTGGAGATTTATTCGGAACAATTGACCCAGTACCTCTTTTCGGAGATGCTGAAATAATTGATCTCTGTTATGGAATTGCCATTGATCATAAGAATAACAAAATCTATTTTGGCGATAACAATCTACATCAAATAAGTGTGGGAAGCCTTGATGGAACGGGAACACCTAAAGTACTGTATCAATCTCCGGCAGAGAGCACATTATGTCCGCAGAGTATTGCTCTTTTAGAAGACACACTTTATTGGGCTGATGACTGTTCTGATAATATTGCATCAGCAAGTGCTGATGGCAAGAGCACCGTTAAAATTCTTTTTGATTATGATACAGATGGTGTAAGCCAACCCAAAGGAATTGCTATCGACAAGGCCAAAAATAAAATTTACTGGTCAGAGTATGACCACTCTTATATTGTAAGAGGTAATATATACGGCACAGGAGAGTCTGAACTTGTTTTGGAAGGTGTTCAGGCTAACAGCATCTCGCTCCAGTATAAGTAGCGTTACAATTTTACCGCTCTGTTTCGAAGCATAAAATCAGCCAGTACAAGTGCAGCCATGGCTTCAACTATAGGCACAGCTCTTGGCACTACGCAAGGATCGTGTCTTCCTTTACCAGAAACTGTTGCTTCATTGCCATGCTTGTCAACAGTTTGTTGATCTTGCATAATGGTTGCTACAGGTTTGAAGGCAACGTTAAAATAAATATCCTCTCCGTTGGAAATTCCGCCTTGTATACCTCCTGAGTGATTTGTTTTTGTTTTGATCTTGCCACCTTCGTTATAGAACTCATCGTTGTGTTGTGAGCCTCGCAGAGTTACACCTTCAAATCCACTTCCATATTCAAAACCCTTTACGGCGTTGATGCCCAGCATAGCTTTCCCTAATTCTGCATGAAGTTTATCGAAAACAGGTTCACCCAATCCTACAGGAGTATTCTTTATAACGCACGTAACAAGACCACCAACGGTATCACGATCAAGTCTTACCTGGTCGATGAACTCAATCATCTTTTCGGCTGTGGCAGAATCCGGGCAGCGTACGATGTTGTCTTCTGTTTTTGAAAGATCAAGTTGTGTGTAATGTGGTGCAATGATTTCACCTACTTGCGAAACGTAAGCATTGATTGTGACGCCTGACTGTTGCAAGAATAGTTTTGCAATGGCGCCAGCGGCTACACGTGCAGCAGTTTCACGTGCAGAACTTCTTCCACCACCGCGATAATCGCGATTGCCATATTTTGCATCATAAGTATAGTCAGCATGCGATGGGCGGAATGTCTCCGCTATGTGACTGTAATCTTTACTGCGCTGATCCTGATTTTCGATAACCATAGCAATAGGAGTACCGGTTGACTTGCCTTCGAATACGCCACTCAAAATTTTGCAAGAGTCATCCTCCTTGCGCTGTGTTGTTATTTTTGATTGTCCGGGTTTACGTCGATCAAGTTCTGATTGAATGAAGGCCTCATCTATAACAAGACCTGCAGGGCATCCATCAAGGATAACACCAATTGCTGGTCCGTGTGATTCTCCAAAAGTTGTGATTCTAAAAAGTTGTCCGTACGAATTATTCATTACTTATATTTTACTCCGCTATGTTTGCAGAAAGGTGTTTTATTTTTTGATCACAAGATACGCGGAAGCTCCTAACATCAGCAAAATAAAAATGTTAAAGACCCACTTTTGCCATGACTTATCGCTTGACTCACGCAAGGTATTGTTTGTTGATTCCATTCTGTCATAGAATGTACCCAAATCGTTTGATTGAATGGCTTCATTCTTGGTGCTCTCACCACCTACCGTTATGACAAGTTTTGATTTCAGCGTATCGTATTTTTTAATGCGCGGATTGAAGTAGACCCAGTTTACATAGTCACTCATTTTAAATTGTCCAGGTTCTTTAGGTATTAGAAAATAGCTAAAAGATTTTGTTCCGGTAACTCTGTTGTTCATTCGGTTAATGTCTTGCCTAACATTGGGTTCATAAAACTCAAACTCATTGCTTGAGATCTTTGGTTTTGCAATAGCAGAGATATTTCCTTCGCCATAGATATTAAATTCATAGCCTGTGCTCTGTCCGGTTTCTAACGTTGTACTTCTGATTTTTTCATCAAGCTGATAGTCGCCAACGGCCACAACATCTTTAAGTGGATGCGGAGGCAAGTCTTTAACCTTAACAACTTTAGATTTGGTAAAAAATGTTTTGTAATCTTCTTTACGATTTTGTCCAAAGAAGGAAGGGTTCTTCGCCACTTTGTATTTTATCATCTCTAAACCAACTGCCGGAAACTTTACAGGCTCAGTGTTCAGCGGGAAATAAGCAGATTGATAAATCTTGTATTGAACATAATTCTTTCCCTGGATCGTTACGGATTCGGGTTCTATGTTTTCGATCTTGAAATTTTCTTCCCAGCAATTACCAGGTTTTATTTTTTTCAGGATATCGGGTACTTGCTTATCCAGATTGTAGAACTGTAGTGGAGCTTTGTTGTTTTCAGATACAAATAATGAAAGCACAGCATTAAATCCTTCGCCAACATAAACTTCATCTTTGTTTGTTGTGAGAGCAAGGAAGGCATCATCTTTCACATCGAGATATTCTGTTTCATTTCTGCCGAAGAAATCATCAGAGCGATCGAAGAAGCTGTCGAATGGGTCGCGTTGTTGCCGTTGTATCGGCGGCCCTACTTTTACTTTTTTACCGGGAGAGTTTACAACCTTATCATTAACCTTTAATGTAAATGGTGCTATTGTAATAATACCTTGCTTCGTTGGCGAGTAAGTCATGATGATACTCTGCGACGAAGACATCTGCCCATTGATAATGTTTGTCGTGGACTGAGAAGATGTGCCTCGCTTTTTAAATCCAGGTATTTCCGGGAAGTTATCGTAGGTCTTGAACTGCTCGTTTGTTACCGTTACAGTAATTGTCCAAGTCTGGTTTTCTCCTATCTCATCCGGACCGAGAATAAGTTGAATATTCTGTGCCTGTGTGAATAGCGGAGCAAAAAGCAGTAATAAAAGTCCAAAAAAGTGCTTAATCGAAAAAACCAATCGCATACTAGATCCTGTTGGATTAAATGTCGTTACAAAGCTAAGCTAAAGATGAAATTCTGGCGAAAAAGTATGAATACCCTTCATAAATGCCAAAAAATAGGGTTTTATAAAATTATCAAAAGAGTTTCTTCTCCAAAACTCAATATTTTATTACCTTAACAACTGTTAGCCAAGCATTTTTTAAACTCTCTTAATTAAATACGAACTATGCCCATGTTAAATTATGTCAAAACTGTTCTTAGCAAGGTTAGTTTTGACGCATTACTCTTCGAAAAAGAGCTGCGTAAAGCTATTAAAATGCTGATCGCGGAAGAAGTAAACGATCTCAGACAATGGTGTTACAACCGGTTTGGGCAACAGTACGAAGCAATTTTGAATCGTTGCTTTGTTATGATCTAAATTTTGAAATTTTAAAACTGAATTTAAAAAGCCTTCTTCGGAAGGCTTTTCTTTTTAATGCTTATCGCTATCTGTTTCTGAAACAAACCTGATGTTTCTTTTGAGACCGTCAAGCTTCGTGCGTTTCACTGGCGACTTCTTGAACAGAACTTCAAAGACATCATTTGTAATTTCTTTCCATTCTTGTTTAGCCATGGAGGCCAACTGTGGATTTGCATTGAAGCGATCCTCCTGATGTGGTTTTGAGAAACTATTCCACGGGCAAACATCCTGACAGATATCGCATCCGAAAATCCAATTCTGAAATTTACCTCTTACATCTGCAGGAATTTCCTCTTTTAATTCGATAGTGAAATACGAGATGCATTTGCTGCCGTCAACAACATAGGGTTCAGGGATAGCATCTGTTGGACAAGCATCCATGCAAGCGGTACACGTTCCACAAAAGTCTTTAACAGGACTATCATAGTTAAGGTCAAGATCAATGATTAATTCGGCCAGGAAAAAGAAACTTCCCATTTGCTTATTTAAGAGAAGAGAATTTTTTCCTACCCAGCCTATACCACTTCGCTTGGCCCAGGCTCTTTCCATTACAGGAGCTGAATCAACAAATGCACGACCTTGTACTTCGCCGATCTCTCGTTGAATATCTTCTAATAATATTTTGAGTTTATCTTTTACAACAAAATGATAGTCTTCGCCATAGGCATACTTTGCCACCTTAAATCCATCAGGCTGTTCTAAATTTTGCTGGGGATAATAATTATAGATAAGACTAACAACAGATTTTGCACCGGGCACAAGCAGCGTAGGATCAAGGCGCTTATCGAAATGATTTTCAAGATAGCTCATTTTGCCCTGATAATTTCGCTTTAACCACGCTTCTAATTTGGGAGCTTCGTCAGCGAGAAATTCTGCTTTTGAAATACCACAAAAACTAAAGCCCAGTTCTAAGGCTCTGGATTTTATGAAAGCAGTTGATTTTTCTTTCTGCATAACGACGCCTGCTTAGTAAGATTGATTCGTCAAAACATCTAGTAATCTTATTTGATTACGTGCCCTTATCAGGTTTTGTTTGGGATATGTAGTTTGATAATACACATCACCTTCCAGAAAATCAGTAAGCATGCGCAGTGCCATGATGTAGGTCATCATCATACCGGCAAACGGAAAAAGCGTTTTCTCAGTTTCATTGAGCTTTTCATCCATTTGTTCATGATAAGCTGACGCAAGAGCATCATAAATTGGTTTTCGAAATACAACCTTTGAAAGATCTTGTTCTTCTTCATTCACAGGACTCACAAATGTTCTGATCATATCACCAAGGTCATAAATAAAGTAGCCTGGCATAAGTGTGTCCAGATCAATAACACAAATAGCTTTTCTGGTAACAGAGTCAAATAAAATATTATTGATCTTGGTATCGTTGTGTGTAATGCGAAGCTGAAGAACACCCGAGCTTATCAATTTATTATATTGATCAACAAGATGTTTATAGGAGAGACATTTGCTTAAAGTTTCAGCAGCCTCGTCCATTCTTTCTGATGTTGTATTCTTCAATGCATGCTCGAATTGCTGATAACGCCAATTCAGATCATGAAATTGATTAATGGTTGGACTAAATAATTCAAGGGAGACTCCATCCAAATAATTTGTGAGACGTGCAAATTCTGTTGCTGCGCTAAAGGCTTCATCAGCATGCGCAACTTCATCAACCGTTATTGAATTTTCAATGAAGGGAAATAAACGCCATGGGAATCCCTCATCATCATAAGCCATTTCTTTTCCATCAGTTGTTTGAATGCAGGAAAGAAAGAGATATTGAGGATGATTGCGTTTTAAATAATTGGAAGCTTCGCGAATATTAGAAGCAATGACATCCGGCTGCTTAAATACATTCTTATTGATGCGCTGCAGAATATAACTGGTAGCCCCTGTAAGTTTGTAAGTAGCATGGATATAACCTGAACCTGTGCGACTTATAGTGAAGTGTGCAGGGCTCAGTCCAAACGATGAAAGAATAATGTCAGGTTGCATACCGGAAAAGTACTACTTCCCAACACTGTTGTCAACCCCAGAGATTTTCAGGATACTCGCCTTTAGATACAAGATCTTGAATTTTACCAGAGACTTCATCCTTATCATCTTTATAAGTAACGCCAAACCATATGTTACCGCCGCCCAAAACTTTTACTTTGCCTATGTTACGGTGAATAACTTCGTTTACAATAAGAGGAATGTAAAATTCTGATTTGAGATTCTGATGGCTGGTCTGTAAAAATTCTGTAAACATGCTATCGGCCAATGTAAATACAGAAGGATGAAAACCCCAGAAGTTCATAGAGGTAGGAGCGTTGGGATCTAAAATCCTATCACCTTCTGGTTCTTTTGAAATGATCTTATCGTTTTCTTTTACAATGACAGTTCGCTCAACTACTGTTTTTAAAAATCCCTGACTGTCTTTTTCACCAACACCGCGTGAAACACTTCCATGTTCAGACAATACCTTGCTCAAAGTAAAGCCTACCATAGCATGTGCACCGCTTGTATCGTTAGCAAAATAATTGGCAATTGATTCAAAGGCATCTTTACCATAGAAGTCGTCTGCATTAATAGCCACGAAAGGTTCGTTGATAACATCTTTAGCACAAAGTACTGCATGACCAGTGCCATAAGGTTTTACACGATCGGCATGTTTATATTGCTGAGGTACCAGCTTATCTAATGATTGAACTACAAATTCTGCTTCGATCTTTCCTTTGATCTTTGGCAAAAACTTTTCTTTTACGGTTTCAAGAATTTCTTCGCGAACAATGAAAACAACTTTTGTAAAGCCTGCCCTGATAGCATCATAAAGAGAGTAATCCATAATGGTTTCACCACTTGGTCCAAAGCCATCTATTTGCTTGATACCACCATAGCGACTCCCTATGCCTGCTGCCAGAACCAATAGCGTTATATTATTCTTCTTTGATGAATTGCTCATGTATTGTGAATTGTAATTTGCTGTTAATGTAAAGGCTGCAAAAATAGTATTTTATATAATATAGTGTGTGAGCTAACACGCAATCTTAGATCTTTTTGATACTTCAGGATCTTGTTAATTGCTCAATAAGAATAATTTGGACGCACACAAGGCAAGTCATAGTGGATTCAACAATTGCTCAATACGTTTTCTTACCTGGGCTTCCCGTTCGTTCCAACTGCCTTTTATAATTTCGTAAGATATATTTCTTACCTCTAGCTCTGATTTAAACCAGTTGAACATCTCTTGACGCTTGCTGCCCAAATCGCGCAAACCATCGGCAACCCAGGGAACATCAATGTCGAAGAGAAAGTAATGATCGTACTTAATTTGTTTTTCCAGATCATAAAGAATTTGGGGGACTTCATTCAGATAAATTTTTGAATACACCTGTGTTGTGATAAGATCAGTATCACAACATAAAATCTTGTTTGCAGTTTTTACTTTTTCAAAAACACGTTGAGTTTGAGCGTTGCCAATGCGTATAATATCGTCAACTGAAAATTCATTTGTTGTAATGAATTCACGGGCGACTTCCGGCACATATTCTGTTTTATATAAACTTGCTATATGTTTTGCCATGGTTGATTTACCCGTACTCTCAGGACCATAGAAGCAAATCTTTTTTACGAAATACGGACGAACTATGTCAGGTATAAAATTCCAATACTTAAACGGATTCTCTCTGATCAATGTACCTGATACAGGAACGTTTGATCGTGACAAAT
>DATJHZ010000405.1:0-2824 GCA_035493595.1 Cyclobacteriaceae bacterium
CGCTTAAATCCTCCTTCACTGTATTTGCTTTGAAAGCGATAGAGATACTCCTGACGCATCTGGTCTACTACAATGCCAACAACAAGTTTAGGTTTATCAGTTGATGGCTGCTGTGCCAATGCCATAACAGAGATTACACTAAACAGGAGGCTTACAATCTTCACTTTCATTATCAAATCGTTTTATACTTCACTAAGCTTTACCGTCAATCAATTTTGCACGGCCATAAAAGTTGCAATATACTGAATAAGGCAAAAGCCAAAATTAAACTTCCGTGAATGGTTTGTTAATTGTCCGGGCAATAAAGCCTTTCATAATCATCTTCTTCGTACACAAACCGTTGCATCAGGTTTGCCTGCTTATCATAATAGATTACCACAAAAAGCGATGCTTCTTCAACCTGTTTTTCTGTAAAGTATAAAGGCTCTTCTGCAGTGCCCAGATTTTTAATATCGCTGAAGGTTGCCGGTATGATGGTACCGGTCTTGCTACTTATCACGCCATACTTATTCTCCTGATGAACGATGGCAATTTTCTCATCCTTCGTATCTGAAACAAGTTTAAAATCTTTTACCCGATCCAGTAAGATCTTCTTCCCGATAAAATCATAAAGCATCCATTGAAAATTCTTTTTTACCCAGGCAGCAGTATCGTTCCAGTAACGAATCTCTTCAAATTCAAATTTATCTTTAAGCTTTCCATCCCAGTCAACAAAACCATAAAGGCCATTGGCAAAAGCTATCGAGTAGTTATTATTGTAGCGATTGATATTTTTATCATACTGAGGTTTTATCTGTTTGTGTTGAGTAACATGATAAAGTCCAAACTTCATACTTTTCAATAGTGAGATAACACCGTCGGACACACTGCCAATCGCATCAAATTCAAGAGGCAGAACAGGCTTTCCATCTGAACTTACCAACCCTTTTTTCTCCTTCTTGATCACAACAAAAATGCCATGACCGGCATACAGTATTTTATCATATTGTCCTGAAAAAAGACGACGTCCATTTGAGTTAAAGATTGTCTTCTTCTCTCCATCATCTGTAACAACAAAAGAAATAGAATCTTTGCCGGGGATAAACTCCAAACGCGACTTCACCACTTCAATGTATTTGTCAGGTTTGAAATAGACTTCAAGTGTATCAACTAAATGACCAACTGCAAACGGTCCGATAAATGAAATGCTATCAAACGCTGAGCTTTGATATTTCTTTTGTTCAGGATTAAAAAGTCTCCAGGCCTTTGCCTGCTTTACGGCAACCCAGGGCTTGCTAATCTGTATCCCTGAAAAAACATCTACTTCCTTTCCTTTATTGTCATAGATTTTTTTACCCAATGAAGACGTGGCTACTATTCCAAAAAAAGAAGGACTTAGAACTTGTTTTTCAAAGGAAATAACGATGGTTAAATTTTGATCGAGAATACCGGCATAATCACCAGATCGTGCCCAAAGCATTTTATCAGACCACGGCTTAACCTCATCAAACAAATCGTTTGATTTTAATTTTTGATGATCGGCGCACAGCCCAACCTGTTGGTACGTTGCCAACTTGGCTTTACCATTACTCTTCAGGCAAATAACATTTTCAATAGCACCAACATCATCCCACTCGTATGGAAAAAGCATTCTTCCGGCCAGAGTAAATAAAGACCATTTATCTTTTTTGAATGCCAGAAATTTACCGCTCAACAACTTCACATCGGTTACGCCTGGTTGCTCTATGCTAAAACCTGACTTGTGAACAACAACCAGACGGTCTTCTGTTTCAATCTTTAAAAACCCATAGCCCAGATCATTAAGCTCTGTTACCTTGCCTTTAAAAATTATAGTTCCGTTTTTAGAGACAACTTTATCAGGAAACACAAGCACATCCTCTGTAATATTTCCACAGAGATAATCTTTGTCCAACGTCTCGGCCATAGGCATAATAACTTCATTGCCGCGACTATTTATAAAACCAAATTTGCCATCTTTCAAAATGGGCACCAGGTAAGTATGAACATCTGCCTGGATTTTCTTCAATGAATCTTCTTCCAGCATTGCGGGGAGTGGTAACTCTTTTTCCAGAACAATATGAAATAGAATTTGCCTGGCTCGCTTTGCATAATAGCTTTCAGGGTAGCTCGCTATAAAAGCTTCCAGACATACTTCGTCACCTGATGCTGTAGCAATCTCGAAGATATTTTTTTCCACCTCACGTCTGTAGGTGGTTTGAGGATGTTCTTTTAGAAAGCTTTCATAACTACTAAGACGTTTATCGGATGTTTTATTTTCAAACAATAACTTCTCATATCGTTTTTTTGCTTCATCTACCTGACTGGCTTGTGGGTACTTATGAATGAATTCGTGAAATGCCTGATATGTATTTTCTTTAAGTGCCTCCAGATAAGCTGCACCATCACGAAGTTCAACAGCCTGCGTGCGCTGACCCGCAGAGGGGAATCCTTCTATAAAATGAACATAGGCTTGTTCTGTATTGAGATGCTTCGCTTCTTCAAAAGCAGTGCTGTCAATCTTCTCGCGCAGACGGATAAGGATGGCACTGTCAAGGGGAAATCGTTTCATCCGCTCACGTTGTTTTATCTGAGCGGCGGTAAAGTCTGTCAACGCCCGGGTAGCATACCGGTAAGCCGAGTCTGTCTGATGTCGGGGATTCTGTGCGTCAAGAAAGTAAAGTGAAAAGACATAGCGTGCCACAGCATTGACGCTATCTTTTTTAATAACCTTGATCAGCTGTGACTCAACCTTGTCCCACTTCTGTTTATGGATGTTGCTCAAAGCTGATCGCTCAGTTGAAACCTGTGCCCTGATCTCCATACA
>DATJHZ010000406.1:0-3968 GCA_035493595.1 Cyclobacteriaceae bacterium
AACATTAAACAGACCGGTGATCTCACGATGCGAAACACTCGTTGTCAGCAAGTGATTATAAGGATCATTGTTTTTCATATAGGTACTCATATCATCGTGCCACTGTGTTACCACATTATGAGGGATGGCAATGGTTGATTCTGTTCCATTATAAACTGCATTGTCGATCTCGTTAAAGAATTCAATAGAAGCAATGGATGGACTGTATCCCCAACGTGCAATGATATAGCGCAGTCTGTTTTGATATTGCTTTTTTGCCTGGGCTGCTGTGAAAAACTCCGTAGGTGTAGCGGCGGGTCCGCCGTTGGCAGTGTTGTAAACATTAATATTCCAACGATCACCTGTTTGAAGTTCACCATGCCAGCCAAGGGTAAGCATCATAAATAAATTCTTCGATTCGCATAGATCAACAAGTTCATCAAGTCGTGCTGCTCCTTGTTGATGATAATAACTTGTTGAGTTCATATAGCGTTTGGTGTCCACAACTGTTTTCCATTCTAGTGGAAGATTCCATGCAGAACTCCATGTACGAAAATAATTCACACCGCTGTTGGCAAGCTTTGTAAGAAAATAGTCATACGTATAATTATCGGGTTCCCAGCTTCGTCCTTCCCACGCTACGTTCTCTCCTATTCCACGAAAAGGTTTTCCCGAATCAAACTGAAAACTCCAGTTGTCTTTCTTTTGGATAAAACCGTCTTTGGCGGTAGCTTCTGAATTGAGATCGGTCAAAGCAAAAGTCGATTTCAATACACCATTCTTTTTTAATTCGAACTGGCCGGAGTAAGTACCGGCTTCTCGTAATGTTATTCGAGCTTGCCATTGAGATGATATTCCGTCACCAGAAACATAAAAGCAGGGAAAGTGTAAAGTCTTTGATGATGGTGATGTCAGCACGGCATCGAGGCTGATGTCATTTTCATCGTATGGATTTGTGAATGATCCGGTAACGGTAATCGCAAAAACATTTTTTTCGTATTGCCTTACCGTAGGTGTGACTTGTGATACTGATTGAATATTCCATTGAGCTAATGCATCCAGCGGAATAATTAAAATAACGATGCAAAAAATTCTATACCAAACCGATCTGTCCTTCATATCTCATCTAATTCAAGTTAAAAAAATGGAGGAGCACCGTAAACCCAACGGCACTCCATCCAAACAATCTGTTACTGCATCATTGAATTAATTCTTCTTCACATCAATCCAGAAGCGTCTGGGTCTTCTCACAAACTTGTCATAGTCCGAGTAAATTTTATTCCAGTCATCTACGCCATTGAGTGTGAAATCAAATGAATTATCTGTTATGGTTTTTGATAATCCGTTGCCTAAGTCAATGGTTGAAGCACCAATGAAAGAACTTGAATATGTTGTGCCGTCATCAAAAACAAAATTGATTTTGTTATTTACATAATCATGTTGCCATGTACCTGTTCCCTTAGGAATTGTTCTGTAGAAATAATTTACATCCGTAGCAGGATCTGCTATAAATTGATAGTCGGCATATAATCCATCAATGCCAGCGTTGTTGGTTATGGTACCATACGTTTTTCCATCTGAAGTAACACCCGTAAATTCAAATGTTAATACGTTGTCTTCTTCTACTGCAGGACCATCTGTGTCTGGCCAATCCCAGGGCTTGTCTGTTAATTTCATAACAGCACCACCACCGTACTCTGGTCCTGTTCCACCGTATACAACAAGCTGCTGAATATCATACGTGCCAAGGATTTCTTCTGTGAAAGGAACAAGCTCAACGGTCCATTCACGCTTCTCTCCTGACTCTGCTGTAACCGTGTACGTGAACTGATTATTATTTCCCTCGAAATTGATCACCTCACCCGATGCAGGAGAGATCTTTGATTTATAAGAAGATTGAATCAATACTTTTACTTTAGAAAGATCAACACCATCTTCCATCAGTACTTGCACAGAAGCTTTACTGTTGGTGCGATCAATTACTGCCGGACCTACTTGTACAAAACCATCACCAAGTGAAACTGCTTCAACAGCACGCTCATGACTTACTATACCATCATAAGGATCCTGATTACAACTACTTGCCAGCAAGGCTGCCAACATGCATAGTATAGAATTGAATTTTAAATATCTCATAGTATATTTCAATTAATCGATGAAAGGATTATTATCAACTTCTTGTTGTGGTATGGCAAAGAAGTAAGCACCGCTCTGAATTGTCTTACCATACTTTGTCACCAATATTTCTTCAACCGTGTTAGTACGACGCAAGTCAAATATGCGATCGCCTTCAAAGGCAAACTCAAATGAGCGTTCCTCAACCACAGCGCTTCTAAAATCATCAACATTCAAACCGGGAGTAAGATCACCAAGACCAGCACGTGCTCTTACTTTATTAACAGCAGCGTAGCCATCGGTTGTGGGGCCGGTTGCTTCCGCAAAAATTAATAGCGCATCTGTGAACCTGAGAATTGGCGTGTTAACACTGGTCTGATCACCAACACGACCTGGATCAATAAATTTACGGGTAAAAGGTCTGCTGTAATCTGTAATACCCAGATCGCGTTCAGTTCCATTTACCCAAACTTTAGATGCAATAAGATCACTCTTTCTTTTATCCGCATCATCATAGTTGTTATAGATAGCTGGTTCCGTAAGCAAGTGATTCCAGCCAGAGGCTACTGAAGTTCCGTCTTCTAATTTAAAAACTGCTCCATCAATATAGGGGATGAACATCAATGGCAATTTTGAATAATTACCTTCAAGTTGTCCGGTGCGATCAGTTGAAGCACTGAAGATATGTTCAATACCATTCTCCTTGGTGATGTCCCATATATCAAGAAGGTTGGGCTCAAAGCCATACGTAGTTTGTTCATTTAAAACTTTTGCTGAATATGTTGCTGCATTGGCATAGTTTGCATCTGCATCAGCAACAAAATCATATCCGGGCGATCCTGAACTCTTAGCCGAAGCGAGATATAGATATACTTTAGCCAATAGCGTTTGTGCAGCTACTTTATTTCCACGTCCTTCACGCAGTTCAGTATCTGTCATGTCGATGCTCTTGGTGAGGTCACCAATAATGACATCGTAAACATCCTTCATACTTGATTTTGGAACGCTCACCTGGTCAGGTGTTGAAACCATATCTGTGTGAATAGGAATTTCACCGAATAAACGCACGAGATTAAAATAATGGAGCGCTCTTAAAAAATAACCTTCACCAACAATCTCATTACGTTTTGTTTCATCCATGGCAATGTCTGGCACTTTTGTGATCACAGCATTTGCCCTGTTGATACCAATGTAACCATAACGCCAGATGGAAGTTAAATCTGTATTGTCAGGTCTGGTGCGCAATTCATCTAATTCAAAATTGTTTGCACCGGCATCTGGCTTAAGCGTCAGGTTTTCTGTTGGCACTTCTGTTACCAGTATAAACTCACGTGAGTAGTATTCTATTTCAGGAAGAATTGAGTACGCATAAACCAATGCTGAATTAGCATCAGCTTCTGATTTATAAAAGTTGCCCGTTGATGGAAATCCATAAGGCTCTTCTTTCAGTGAGCAACTGCTTACCACCAGGCTCACTATCGCAGCGAATAATATATTTATTTTTTTCATGTTCGTTGATTTAATTTTCACTTAATCATTTCTTAGAATCCTATGCTAACACCAAGTGAATAAGCTCGTGGCTTAGGATATGATCCCCAGTTCTGACCGTTCTCCTGCACTTCAGGATTGTAGCCCTTGTGAAATTTTGTGAATGTATACAGGTTGTTACCCGACAAATAAATGCGAAGGGTATTAATGCCTGGTATTGCTTTCGCTTTGAAATTATAACCCAGCGTTGCATTCTGAATTCGCATGTATGAACCTTTTGTTACAAACCAGTCTGATCCATAATAAGCTCGTGTAGAGTTTACACTTGGATATTTGTTTGTTGGGTTGTCAGGAGTCCAGCGTTGCAATTGACCACTAGGTGAGAA
>DATJHZ010000407.1:0-10089 GCA_035493595.1 Cyclobacteriaceae bacterium
TTACCAATATAATCTCTCCAGCTTAACGGAGTTGCTACGTAATAACTTTTAATACAATCTCGAAAACCTGGAAATCTTTTCTCTACATCCTTAAAAAGAATCTCTGCCTTCTCCAGTTTAAATTTGTTGTAATCATCTCCGCGGTCTTCTTCTTCTGATACCGTGTTAAACGTATGCTCCCATTGTTTCACTTCATCGAAACGCATGTACGCCATCAATGTAACACCATCAGCATATTCTTTTGTTTTTGATGATGATGTGAAAAACAAAGCAAAACCGTTTGGCCAATTCTCAGCTGTATATCTGATGGCTGACCATGGATCATCTTCCGTAAAACAATAATAATTATAGTTCAGATACTTGAAGGTATCTTTTTTCATGACCACGTTAATGCAGAATGTTGATACCGAATTTTCAAGACCTTTTATTCTGTTGCGATATGCTTTCTTTATGGCATCAGTCTCTGTAAGCTCCAATGTTTTCTGAGGATGAATATTGGAGATAAATGTATCACCATAAATCTTTTCTCCATTCTGAAGTTCAACATACTGAATCATTCCTCCCTCCTCTACAATGCGCACAACTTTTGTATCACGAAGAATCACTCCCCCGCGAGTTGTAATTTCTTTTGCCAGGTAACGTCCTATTTGAGAACCTCCATCAACAAAACGATATGCACTCTCAATGTAACTGTTGATTACGAGTGCGTGAACATAAAAAGGTGTCTTGTCGGGTTGACCTGCATAGAGAAGATTCGTTCCACCTAAAACATTTTGTAGTTTCTTATTGTTGGTTAGTCCTTCAATAAAACTTTTGGTATCGGTTTCAAGTGCATCTACTTTATCAGAAAAACCACCACTCCTTAAATTATAAAGTGGAAACTTTTTACAAACATCTTTGATAGCTTCACAATAATTTCGAATGGCTACTTCCTCATCCGGAAAATCTTCAAGCATAGTTTTGATGAAGCGGTCATATCCCTGGGCATAGCGATATACTTTTGGATCATCGGCAAACGTAACGGCATCGAAAACATCCTCATCAAGCTTACGGAGCTTGAGCTTATCCATAATGCCGAGATATTTAAAAAGCTGGTAAAGATTCTGACCTTTATCCAGCCCGCCCACATAATGCACCCCGGAATCAAAAATAACTTTGTCTCTGGCGTAGGTTTGCAGCGTACCGCCGATCTGCTTATTTTTTTCAATAACACAGACAGTCCTACCCTCCTTTGCCAGGATGGTAGCACAGGCTAATCCGCCCATACCACTGCCTATAATTACCGCATCATACTTCTTCATGAGCCATTTCTCGTATTTCGGATCACAAAAATAACATTCGACGTAAACTTTGTATCATCTACAATCTCAACATCAAGCCCAAATTTGTCTGCTTCATGCCGTATAGTCTCCCCAGACATAAAATTCAGGTCATTTTGAGACTTATTGAACCCCAATACCTTCACGGAGAAGAACTCGGAAAGCTGGGTTCCCTTGTGTCTTTCGGCCATATCTTTATTGCCTTCCCGCACGATAACAGCACCGCCCGGCGTGACTGAAGCAAATGCTTTTTGCAGCATCAAAATCTGTTGTTCAGGCGTAAGGTAGTGCAATACATCAGCAATGATAATGATGTCATACTTTTTATCAATTTCATAAAGCGTTATATCACTATGAAAGAAGTTGATCTTTTCATTCCTGGAATAACAATGATTGGCAGTGGCTATTTTCTCTTCATCGTAGTCTACACCGGTTATCTCTCGGTCAGCTGAAAGGAAATGGAGCATGTAACAGAGAAACCCGTAGCCACAACCAAGATCAAGAACAGTGGCTTGTTTGGGAATCAGCTTTTCAAATGGTTCGTAATTCTTTTCAAGCGATACTTTTACACGCATGTACCACTCCAACACCGGACCTTTGAACAGATAGTTGCTGATCAATTTTCTACGGAAGTAAGCAGGTGTTTCAAGTTCAGCCGCTAATGAAGCATACTCTTGTTTAAAGTATTTGCTGATTTGTTTTGTGCGCTCCGAATAGGTAGTGCCAAATTGTGTGTTATTGGCTGCAATGCGTGGTAAGAATTTCAAGGTCATGATACCCTTATCTACATACAATTCTCCTTTCGGAATAAGATTGCCCGATCCGTGAATCAGCAACGGACGTATATCCGCTCCCAGTTGTTCTGCCATGTAGAAAGCTCCCTTATGAAAGCGTTTCAACTTACGATCTGATGTGCGGGTGCCTTCCGGAAAAATAAGAATGGAATAACCTTGTTCAAGTCGCTCACGCATCTTGTCAATGTGTTCAGTTCCTCCTCCTTCTGTAACCGGATAATATTCAGCAAGCCTAACAACAAAACCAAAGACGGGCGAATTCCAAACCCATTGATTTGTTACCAGTAATATCTTAGGTGTTAATGAAACTGTGGAGAGAATATCAAGAATGGATTGATGATTGGCAACGATGATAGCGGGCTTCTCGAAATCGCCATTGTTAATAATTTTCTTTTTACCACTGAATGAAAGTGGAAAGATGAAGCCCGTGAACTTACATAACAAATAGTGATAAGCTACCTTCATCCGTTCACTCTTAAAAGGCCAGAGTCTGAACATAACAAAGCCTATGATGGTAAACACAAATGCACCAAATGTAAAGTATGCATAGGGTATAGTCGATTTTAACGTGCCCCATGCCGTCCGCGGTGTTTCACCTCTTGATGCCGGACCACTAATCATAAGCCTGAAGAGGAATGGCTCAATGGTCTGCGACATAATGAAAACACAAACTATACCAATAATAGAAATAGCCGCGATTGATTTCAATGCAGGATGCTGTGCAAAAATTAAAACACCTAAACCTGAAATGGTAGTGATAGCCGAAAGAAAAATTGAAGTCTTAATGGATGACAAACTTTCCTTACCAGTTTTATATTCCTGTTGAAGGCCATCCATAATAAAAATACTATAGTCATCGCCCAAGCCGAAGATGAAGGTAGACACCATTACATTTACAATATTGAACTCAATACCTACCAACGCCATAATACCCAGAATCCAGATCCAGGTAATGAGCATAGGTACAAAGGTTATCAGGGTAAGCTCAATTCTGCCATAGGCAATCAGCAACGCAAAGAAGACCAGTAATGAAGTAAACGTAACGATGAAATTAAAATCTGCATTAACGAACTTGACAAACATATTGGTGAGCATTTGCTTGTCGAGGCCATGCACATGACTATAAGGTTGTAATTCGCTATAGAGTCTTTCTTTCTGTTTTGGATCGACTTTTACGAGAGTTACAATAGATGCTTTATCATTCTTTTCATTAATATAATCATCAAAGAATTGAGTTCGTATGCCATTCAGATCTTCAGCGGTAGCAGGCTTATAGTTTTTGGTGAGAAGGGAATCAAAGTTTGAAAAGATCACGGGAGAAAATTTCATCTTCGCTCCCTCTGATCGAAGGGATGCCAGCAACGTCTCTCGCTTTGTTTTATCCCAATAGCTATTCCATTTATTAATTCTGAGTTGTTGTAATGAATCGGAAACAATGAAGGATGAAACAGATGATATTTTACTGATGACTGCTTCGCGCTTTAGTTTGCTAAGCACTGGATTTATATTTTCATTGTTACGCAGCGCTTCCTGCATATTTTCTCCATCTGTAACAATGTAGACTGAGCTCAGCGAAAATTTATTGATAGCATTCAATTCGTCCTGAGCATGCTTCATTTCAGTGTTCATGAAGTTCAGGCTATTCATATCACTGTTAAATTCAACTTGCTGAGCGAAATAGAATAACACTGGTGTGAGAATAAAAATAAACAACACCAGGTACCTGTTTGTTTCAAATTTTTTCTTTGCCAGCCTGTCAACCCAAGTGTCATGATTAACAACACCGAAGAAATCATCTTTAACCAGGTGAGGTAAAAAGATTAATGAACACAGCGCTGCACCAATAAGGCTGAAGCCTGCAAACAAACCTAAGTCGCGTAGCACACCTGCGTTGGCAAATTGAAGACAGAAAAATGCTAACACTGTAGTAGTGCTACCAATGGTCATCGGTTGAGCCAGATCTTTTATCACTTCACGGATGGATGAAGTATGTCTGAGGTGAGCGAGAAAATGCAACGAGTAGTTTACGGCTATTCCAAGAATGACAGCACCTGCACCAATAGCAATGACAGAGATAGAACCTTGTATAAGATAAACACACGACAACGCGAACAAACCTCCAAACAACACAGGTATTAAAATTATAAACGGCGCACGCTTCTTACGAAGGAAGCCAAACAGAAACACAATGAGCAACACCATCATCAAGCTCATGGTAAGAATAGTGTCTTTTCTTAATTGCGTAGCGTTGCCCGCAGCTACGGCCGCTGCACCAAAATAGAGTGATTGAACAGCACTATGCTTTTCACTTTGTTTCTTTAACAGCTCATCCAGCTTCGAAACCATTTTGCTGTTGTGACCCGTATCGTTAGAGGGATATGAAGGCACCATGAAAAATAATAGCCTTCGATGATCTTTCGTTACGATATAGTTATCATACAACTCAAAGTTCTCATCGAACTGAAGGCCTTTCAGTTTCTTTACCGCCAGCATAGAGATGCCAACAGGATCTTTGGCAATCATCCGTTTCAACACTATGCCAGCAGGTGATACTAACTGATGATAATCATTCTCAAGCGTGGCTTTGATGTTGCCTGGTTGAATCAGTGAGTCAATCTCTGCATAATCACTTTCATCCAGAAATACAGGAAGATGATCGTAGAGTGTACCAAACATCTTAAGCGCAATCTCATCGTCAACCTTATAGCTAACTTTGCTGATGTAGGGTTTTAGTTCTGTTTCTATCGTTGCAACTAACTCCTCGGTATAAGTAATGAGGCTATCAGGCTGTGGCTCTTGCAATGAGTCTTTAAGTGAAACCATGACAATGAGCTTTTCCATGAACTTGGAGTTCTGAAAAATCTCATTGAGCTTTTCTACTTTCTTGTCTTTGGGGAAAAATTTAGAGACATCTTCTTCCAGGTCAATTTTTATTGCACCTAGGGTTACGAGTGCAAACAGGCCAAAAAACAGCAGGTAGAAAACAGCCTTACGTCCTATGAAGTAATTATAAATTGCTATGAATAACCTATCCATTTATAGTTTTTCGCTTCAAAACTTTCAAAATCAAAAATGTAATTAAGCCAAAAAAACCAGCCGACAGCGCAGCCAATGTTATTGCCCCTAAAATATATTGAACAAAACTTAACAATGTAAAGCTTTTATAAACCACATCGGGGCTCAAGCCTGCATCGAAATTTAATATTACAGCATCTTTGCCCATCCAGATTCTACCTACCCAATGACTTAAGAATAAGATAAGCGGTATGAGTGGTGGGAAACTGATATTCGCAGCAATAAGAACTAAGACCTTGTTGAGTTTGAAATAAATTGAAAGGGCTATTGCCAGAATCATTTGAAAACCCCAAAACGGAGCTATCCCCATGAAGACTCCGAACCCTACGGAAAATGCTTTTACCGCAACTGATTCATCAGCCTTGAATAACTCTGCCCGGATGAGCTGCCGGATATTTTTTTTTTTAGCCCTCGGTAAATTTCCCGGGGCTTGATGTAAAGTAAGGCTATCGTAACAAGTACGGTATTGAGAACGCTAATGCGTGAGAAATCTTTAAACGGCCTGAAATGAGATACACGATTTTCCTTTCCGGCATAGTACACTTTTACAGGAACGGGAATCACAACAATATTGCGCCAGGCTGCACGAACGATGACTTCAATTTCAAACTCAAACTTGTGGGTGATGAATTTCATATCCTTCATCAAATAGATGGGATATAATCTGTAGCCCGATTGAGTGTCCGGCAATTTTAATCCGGTTTCAACCCAATACCAGAAGTTAGAAAACTTATTTCCAAAACTGCTTTTACCCGGCACTGAAGACTGCTCCATGTTTCGAGCACCGATAGTCAGCACACCTGGTGTCTGTTCAATAGTTTCTAAAAACTTGGGGAGGTCCTCAGCGAAATGCTGGCCGTCTGAATCAATGGTGACAGCGTAATCATAACCAAGCTCTAATGCTTTTTTGAAACCCTGGCGTAACGCCCAACCTTTCCCTACATTTTTGGGATAGGATACAACATGAATGGTTGAGTATGCGCTGAGAATCTCAGCAGTCGAATCCGTTGAACCATCATTAACAAGTACTACATCATCTGTGTATTCAAGAATGCTGTCGAGCACATGTTTCAGTGTACGATGATTATTGTAGGTAGGCACTAACACACATGCCTTCACCTGACGAAAACGCTCTTGATACGAAACAGGAACTGACATCAGGCTGATTGCAACGTTGCTTTAAGTTTAAAGAAAGTAGTAGCACCTGACAGAAGTGTCGCGTTTATCTTAACACCATCTTGCCCATCTTCGTATTGAATGTCGGCTTGCACCAGACTATGTTCCGTTGGATTGATTACGGAAAGGAATTTCATATTATCGCCCACGCGAACTACAAGCTTGCGATTGAGTTGCTGCTCCATGATCTCCTTCATCATCTGCATCATGCAAACACCAGGCACTACTGGTACGGCTGGAAAGTGGCCTTCGAAAATCTTGTGGGACTTATTAATCAGCAAAGAAGCTTTCAACGATTTCTCGCCATTTTCTACGCCTTGGATGTAAAAGAAATCATTCAGTAGCATACTATCGTTTGAGTTTTTTCAAGGCGATCGTCATGTTGAAGGTGTAGTGCTTCAGGAAAACGGAATCCGGGACTTGCTCACCGCCAATTCGTGTAACCATGGTCTTGATCTTCTTTTTGGATGCCTTTTCAATCCGCAACAAAGAAGCGCAATCTTTGTCGGTTATGAAATAGTCCGTTTCACTTTTTCCCGCCCGGGCCATAAAAATCTCGCCATTTCGGGTAAAACTTTTAAGGTTAGCCCCGTCAACTTCGCGCATCACCATCAATTCAAAATCCTTTCTTAACAAGTTGATAACAGCTTTTTTATCCAATTGTTTAATAACCTGGTAGACCTTGAACTTGCCGTCACTGGAGAACCCAAAATCGAAAAAGGTGATGCCTACCTCATTTGTAAAAACTACCCGAAGTGAGCTATCGGGCATGGCCTTGAAAAGCAGTAAACCACTGAGGTGCTTGCCGATCACATCCACAGAAGCGTTGTACCAATTGACTTGAAAAGTAGGTTTGAATTTTCCGATGCAGGTTACATCGGCCTGAACAGGTTTAAGGTCCGCATATTCGGATTTGCAGCCCATCAAAAGGCCAGCCACTACGAGGCTACTTAATAGCAAAAAGCGCATCGGGAATAGCTGTGTTTAATTCTTTATGAGTAAACCTGATCAGCGTGTTGTCACCCGATGGTTCGCGCATGTCGATGGAAGAAACCGAATAGTCATGCTTGTCGGCATATACCAGAATGGTCTGAAAAAATTCTTTCAACCCCTTGCCTACCGGTGTCATTTCTAGCAGCCAGTTTTTATCATTTTGAAACACCTTAACGGTGAAATCTTTATTATCAAGTATAGTCCCTTGAACACAGTCAACCATAATTTTATTTACCTGTTGGAAGAGCTTGTTCGATTTTACATTTACTTTATTTTCCTTCTGATTATCCTTTACCAGCATCTGATCACCATTCATAATCATGATGTAGCTAAAAGGTTTTTCATAGGCGATACGCACTTTGTTTTCACGCTTGAAATTGAAGTTGCCTTCCGAAGTAATCTTCTCTGCCAAAACCGAAAGATTCTTCTCCTGTACAAAAGCACTTTTTATAGATTGGATCTTCTTAGCCTCAATTGCAAATTGCTTTTTGAAAGACGGCAAGTCAGCAACAGTTGAATAACCAGGATACTGAGCAAAAGATGAAAAAGATGTTATTAAAATTACACCAATGACCAATGACCACTGACTAATGACCATTGACCATCGACTATTGACCATCGACCATTGACTATTAACTACTTCATTTCTCATACTCAGGTTGATTAAAACACTTGCAAAAGTAAGAGAAAAAATGGTGCCAACATGGCGAGCATTATCTCAAAAATAAAATACCTTTAACAGACTATGCACTTATTCAAATTGAACATATTACTCTATTTATCCTTTCACGCTATCGGATTCCTGTTTTGCCTGTTCAGCATTCTTGGTATACCTGGCAACATAGATGAAGGAAGATCAGAGACAAAACTATTGTTAAAGCTTATTAATGCGTTGATCATACTCGGATGGTATGGAATTCGCTTTCTGGCGCTTGCTTCAATTGTAGCGTTTTATTTTGAATATGATGTTATCGGAAAGGTATGCTCTATACTTAGTTTAGTCATTGGAGCAGGAGCATTGCTATCGATGATTATTTTGTATTGGGTACGGGGAAAATCGTAATCCGGACCTTGCTCGTTTCAGGTATAGGCTTTCTCTCCCATTAATTCATCCAACCTCACAACCTTCAATCCCTGCTTCTGAATATAATCTAAAACTCTTGGCAGGATGCGGATCGTGATTTCACAGTAATCATGAAAGAGAATAACGTCACCAGCTTTGAGATTTTTTGTTACGCGTTGAAATAGTTTTTCGTCTTCTTTAGCAACGGTGTCCAATGAGCGAACACTCCAACCCATCGTTATGTAATTACCTCTTTTAATTGCCTTGGCTAAGTTAGGATTTGTAACGCCATACGGCGGACGAAAGAATCTTGGTTTTTTATTAATAACGTTTTGAATTGCCTCGTCGGTGTTATTCAACTCAGCACTCATTTCTTTTGCCGAAAGAAGATCAAAGAACTTTCCGTGATTGAATGTATGGTTGCCTATGGCATGTCCCTGAAAATCAACCTTCGACAAAATCTCCGGATGTTTCTCAACGCGGTGGCCTATGCAGAAAAAAGTAGCTTTTACCTGGTAGTCATTTAGGATCGTGAGAATTTTTTCGGTCATCTCTGGCAGTGGTCCATCGTCAAAAGTAAGAGCAACAGATTTACTGGACCCTTCTCCTTTGCATTTTATAGGTACAAAAAAGCTTGCTGATACAAATACGACACCGTAAGCCTGAATTAATGAGTAGCTGAAAAATAACAGAACATAACACCAGTTAGAAATATCATTTTGTCTATCCAGCACAATCAATGCGATGAGTAGCAGCAGGAATAACCAATTTATAGTTCTTGCTTTTAACATGACTCTAGCAGAATCAATGAATGATGATGACCCAGATGTTGATTGTAAATTAAGATGCGTTCTGGATTTTGATTTGTTTTCTTTTTCAAGACCGTTGAAGGTATACTTCCATCTTTCAGTATTTTAGACGCAACCCACATGGCAAAGGCATTCGAGGTTTGATATTCTCCACACAGATGTTTAAAAACACCAACCGCTGCATTGGGAAATACTGACGAAGCTACTTCTGAATAAACTGAATCTTTTGTTACATCTCCATTTGAGCCGAGCAAAATCAAATCAACATCATTTGAACTGAGTGATTGATTCATCAGGAATGTTTTGATCCATTTCTGAATTTCAGTTCCATCAACAGGTTTGTATAATGTTGCCAGATTACTAATCCTGGCATAAGCATTACTTCCTTTTTCACTTGAGATTAAAAAGTAAGAAGATCCTTCACCTTGAATGATGCCATTGGTTTTACTCTCAAGAAGACTCAAGTTTGAAACTGACTCATCTTTATATAAACCAAAGCGGTTCATGATTGAGAAGCTGTGATCTGTTACTTCATCCACACCACCTATTAAAACAGACAAAGGCTTCTCTTCTAACATCATCAATGCATCAAGCAAAGCATGCTCAAAAGAAAACGCACGATGAGAATATGTCTGGTTATAACCCTGGCATTGCAACAACAACGCTACCTGCGAACCAATGGTATTATGTGTTGATTGAATGAACGGCGTGGGATTCAACGCATGTTCATTATTCTCAATCATCTTCGTTAGAAAAATTCCAGTGTCCTCAAGACAACCAAAAGCTGTACCGGTAATGATCGCATCAGGTTTATCAAGACCCGCTTCTTTTAACGCCATACCAGCAGAAGCAACGCCCAT
>DATJHZ010000408.1:0-12504 GCA_035493595.1 Cyclobacteriaceae bacterium
TCAATCAAAATTCCTCAAAAATAATTTCTTTATTTACCATCATTCCAGTTGTGGTGCCCATGGCTACAGCGTTAGCAACGGTACGTATACGTGTGGTATTGTCGCCACACGCAAAAACTCCATCTATGCTGGTCTTTTGCAAAAGATCGATCTTGATGTATCCTTCATCAGTAAGTTCACATCCTAACGTTTTTGGAATAGTACAATGTTGCTCAAAAGGACTCCGCGCATACAAGGCTTTGATGGAAGATGCAGTGCCATCCCTGAAAATAATTTTTTGAAGATGCCCTGAAGTGTGGTCTAATTTTTCAATTTCTTTCTCTACTATTTTAATATTGTGGCTTACAATCTTAGCAGCCTGCGCAGTTGTTAATGTTGATGCTCCATTGGTAAACAACGTAAGATCTTTCGTCCAGTTTGAAATAAGATTGGCGAATTCAAAGGCATATTCTCCGTTACCCAAGATACCGGTTCGTTCATTTCTTACTTCGTATCCGTGACAATATGGACAGTGAAGAACAGAGATACCCCAGCATTCAGCATACCCTTTTATGTTCAACATCTGATCTTTAATACCTGTTGCAAAAATTAATTTCTTTGTTTTAAAAGTTTCACCTGATGCTGTTTGAATTTCAAAACCGTTTTCAGTTTTAGCTCCACGCGTGGCTACACCATTGAAGAATGTTACCGTATCGTATTGTTCCACTTGTTGCTTCGCTAGCGTTGCTATCGCTTTAGGTGTTTTACCATCTTGCGTAATGAAGTTATGCGAATACGGTGTTTGACTGTTACAAGGCTTGCCATTATCGATAATCAAAACTTTTCTTAATGCTCTGCCCAATGACATACCCGCTGCAAGTCCTGAATAACTACCGCCAACAATGATCACCTCAAAAGTTTTATTGTCTTTCATCAGATTATATGTTAAAAATTAACTCTTACCTGTTTTAGATGAAAAGAGACGAATGATTAAATCCACAAATGGAATACCAGCAAACATGATCCAGGGAACCAATGAAAGAGTGAGCAAGAATGTTCTTTGATACAAGGGCAAAACGGATAATGTTTCACCAAATAAAAAAAGGAATAGTGTGATGGATGGATAGATTACAATCCAAATCTTTAACGATGCAATTAGTTTTGCTTTTGTTTTCATACATGAAATTCTTTTATGAGAATCAATTTATTCATCACAAAAGTATTTCCTTCAATGAACTACATGATAGGACAAAAATGGAATTGAATAGGATTTACCTGAAATTATGTCTAAATGCCTCTGGCGAATACCCGGTATGCTTCTTAAAAAATCTTATAAAGTAAGACACATCTTCGTAACCCAGATGATAGGCTACCTGGTTTACCTGGTTTGATGTTGCAAGAAGAAATCTCTTCGCTTCGAGAATAATATATTCATCGATAAGTTCTGAACACGTTTTACCCAGGGCTGTCTTCGTTATTGAATTCAGTTGATAGGAAGAAAGATTCAACATCTCAGCATACTGAGATACTTGCTTATGCGTCGAAATATGAGTCTCTAAAAGTTCTAAAAATTCTTCGAGACGCTCCAGTGTATATGGATTGGTATTGACCGAATGGTTTTTGCTATTCTGCCTAACAAGTTCAATAAATAAAATATGCAGATTTGCTTTAATGACTTCGTGATACCCCTCTTGTTTGTCGTTGTACTCCTTAAAAATATAAGACGACACTGAAAGAAATGTTTTGAATCTATCAGCATCAAGTTGGTAAAGATTCACATTGCTTGCCTTACGTACAAGTTGATGCGATGTGTTGTCGTGAGGATAATAGAAATCGGGATTAAACTCCATCAAATATCCGCTGCTTCCTGCTTTAAGTGTCAGCTGATGTACTTGACCAGGACGCATGAAGAAAATAGAATTATCACAAACTTCGTAAGGTGTAAAGTCTATTTCATGATTACCCATTCCTTTTTCCAAAGCCAGGATATAAAAGAAATCATGTCTATGAAGCTCCTGCACCATATCTCTTCCTGCAAGCAGATCATGAATATCCCGAATGTTAAAGCTTCCTGAAAGATCTGGCTCTTTTTGGGTTGAACTTATATACCTTACAGGAATGCTTTCCATTTATCTAAACTTCAGAGTACAAATGTAGACTTATACTTGTTTGTGCTAACAAGCATCATAAACGGTTTCTTCTTAAAAGTCGTTCAACTTCAAGATTTATTTTAAGCTGTTATACTCCTCATCTGTTACTTGTTGCAACCACACCACTATTCCATTTTGCGTATTGGTATTAACAGCAATGTGAGTCATTTCACTGGCAGGAGAAGCACCATGCCAATGTTCAATATTAGGAGCAATAGTAATTACATCTCCTTTACGAATCACTTGTATCGACTTTCCCTTCTCCTGATAATAACCCACACCATCGGTTACGATAAGAATTTGTCCACCCGGATGTGTATGCCAGTTGTTTCGTGCGCATGGCTCGAACACAACATTTCCTATTTGTGTATTAAGGGTTTGATCGTTTGGTAAAAGAAGTTTAATCCAAGCTGTTCCTGTGAAATAATCGGCTGATGCCTTCTCACCTTTCTCGAATATTGCGGCTATATTTTCTAACATGTCTTTAAGTTTTTTAATCATCCTCCAGTCTAGCAAAAGTTACTCAAACTTTCCCAACAAGGTATACAAGAAATGCTTTTTAATATTTAAAACAATCAAATAAGAATTATGATCAAAGAGAAATCTTTTGAATACCTTCACTTCTAAACTGTTTATTGATGATATTTTAAAAGATGGCTAATACTTATACACAAATTTCAATTCAGGCAGTATTCACTGTTAAAGGACGAGAAAATTTCATTGTTAACACATGGCGAGATTCACTACATCAATATATTGCAGGAATCGTTCGTAGTGAAGCAACAACATTGGCAGTCGGCGGATGGAAAGATCATGTGCATATATTTTTTGGCTTACCGCCAACGTTGAGTATTTCTGATTTGCTTCAAAAAGTAAAGGCCAACTCCTCAAGGTGGATTAACGAACAGAAATTAGTTAAAGGAAAATTTCAATGGTAGGAAGGCTATGGTGCCTTTTCCTATAGTAGAAGTCAACGAGATGCTGTAATAAATTATATAATGAATCAGGAACAGCATCATAAAGTAAATACATTTCAAAAAGAGTACTTGGATATGCTCAACAAATTTGAGGTCGTTTATGAACCAAAATATTTGTTTGAATTTTATGAGTAGCTGAGATTGTTATCCCATGGGGGCACAAGAATCTTTATTTCAAATCAAAGAAGTATTTCCACGGAACTTATAAATTGATTTTTTACTAGAGCAATTCAGTCCCATAGGGACGAAAGTTTGGTAGAAATCACAACATGGTTTAAAGAAGTGCCGTAGGCACGACAATACGGAGCTTCAGCAATAGGTGATTCAAACAACGCCAATGTAATAGCGTCCCTACGGGACTAAAACAATTCTCATTTCATTGCTACCAAATTATCGTCCCGATGGGACTAAGGTTGATATTGTCACATTCCCGTTAGGAATAAAGTCATTAGAAAGTCTTCACAGGAATAACTTAATTAAAACATTTTTAAGCGCACTAATCCGGATCAACTTCCTGTAAAAGTTTTTCCCTGATCTTAAATTCCTCCATGTCGATTAACGAAAGATATTTTCGAATCAACTCTTCATCAAACTCTGCTTTGTGATTCATTTTATGAAGTAACCCTCGCTGTTGTTCGAGTAGTTCCAGGTAAATGCGCTGGAAGTGACCGAGCGAGTTACCATTTGAATTTTTTATTTCTTCGAATCCCTGATTGAAAAATGCCAGATCAAGTTTCATTCTGGAATGAAGGTTGTTGATGTGTTCGTTCGCACTGAGATCTTGCTCATATTTTTCTTCCAGATATTGAAGCGATGTATGTGCAATCTTTTTCTGAATGATTATCTCCTGCTCTTCTTCCGTCATCGTTTCATATTTGCTCGTTGGTTTTAACTTCCTTATCAGCCAAGGAAGCGTCATACCTTGAAACACTAATGTCATCAGTATAACAACGAAGGTGATAAACAGTATCAGGTTTCGATAAGGAAAGGGGTGACCGTCTTGTGTGAGAACCGGAATTGAAAGTGCAGCAGCAAGTGAAACTACACCGCGCATTCCGGCCCATCCAAAAATTACAGGAATCTTCCATCCGGGATTTCGATCAGCCACGGTAATAAAGTGTCCGATAAATTTTGTAAAGAGAGCAGCTCCAAGTGTACTGAGCAATCGCACAATAAGCAACACCAGCGAAATAGCGAGACCATAGCCAATCGCCTCGGCTAAACTAACTTCTTCCACCTGACGAGTAATGGAGGGCAATTGAAGACCTATCAATAAAAATACAACACCGTTGAGAACGAAACCAATCGTTGACCACACATTTGCACCTTGAACTCTTCCCTGGTAAGTGAGCATCTGTTGTCGCTGACTCGACAATAAAAGACCACCTGATACTACGGCTAGTACGCCAGAGAAATGAAAGCGCTCTGCAAAGTAATACATGCAATACGGAGCCACGAAACTCAAAACAATTTCAATACTAGGTGTGACTGGCAGCCAACGATGAATAGCATAGAAAACCAATCCGATTACAAGTCCGATTAATACTCCCATGATGATCACCAGAAAAAAACTACCAACAGCCTGAGTAAAATAAAACTGTCCAGTGATAACCGCCACTAATGCAAAGCGAAACACAATAATTGATGATGCATCATTTAAAAGACTCTCGCCCTCAATAACGCTGACCAATATTCTGGGCACTTTAACCTGGCGCATGATAGTTGTAGCCGAGATGGCATCGGGCGGAGACACAATTCCTCCCAGAAGAAAACCGAGAGCCAATGTAAACCCGGGAATAATGGCATTCGATGCGAAGGCAACCACACAAGAAGTCAGAATTACAATTGGAAATGCAAAGCTCATGATCACACGTCTCCATTTCCAGAACTCCTTCCAGGAAGTTTGCCACGCAGCTTCATAGAGCAAGGGCGGGAGAAAAATAAAGAAGATTAAATCTGGATCGATAGTGATGTTAGAAAACGCACTTGTAAAACTGAGCGCCAATCCTCCCAACACCAGCACAATTGGATATGCCAGACGAAGTTTGTTAGCGATCATCACCAGAGCAAGAATGATCAAAACGAGGTAGACGTATTGGATAAAAATACTTTGCATGATGTAATTATTGAAAATAAAAGTAACAAAAAAAGCCCGGGTCTCGGGCTTTTTTTTTGCAAGATATTGTTCAATAATTTTATTTAAGAATTGGGTTTGTTTATGCCTAGGTTTTCACGAATGTATTTTTCGGGAGATTCGATAATTTTTGCAATGAATGTTGCCAGACTTTTTTGTGAGATCACAGAGCCTTTCTCCGGTTGGCCTTTTCTGGTTGTTTCATAGTCTATTTCATTTGCACTTGTAAACCAGGTTGGTCTCAAGATGGTGTATTCAAGTTCCGATGCTTCAATTACATCAGTCGCTTTCCGGTAAGGTTTTAAGACAGGCTTTAACGGAACATCATATATTCCTATGGAACTGATGAAGATAACTTTCTTAACATCCGTTTCTTCCATTGCTTTCACAATGTTTTTTGCCATAGCTTCCAGATCTCCCGACAGATTTGCGTAGACGATATCCTGTCCTTTTACAGCCTCCTTAAGTTGATTGAAATTCAGAACATCTCCTTCAATAATATGGCATTTGGAAACACCATTGATTCCTAACCGTTTTGCATTGCGTAAAAAGAGTGTAAGTTGGATGTCGTTCTTATTTACTAAAATATCCGTGACATGCTTTGCAATGTTACCACTGGCACCAAGAATAATTACGTTTTTCATTTAGGTTAAGTCTTACTATCGTCCAACTCTATCCTGCAGCTGTTGAGGATATCTTGCCCCCTGAACCTGTATTTCTGAGAAAGCACTTTCTATCTCCAAAAGATCTTCATTTGTTAACGTGAGCTTTTCAGCTTTAAGATTTTCCTCAAGACGATGGATCTTTGTTGTGCCTGGGATAGGAACAATCCATGGTTTTTGAGCGAGTACCCATGCAAGCGCAACTTGAGCAGGCGCAGCATTTTTCTTACTCGCAAACTCGGTAAGCTTATTAACAACAACCTGATTTGCTTTTCTATTTTCCTCATCAAAACGTGGAACCACATTACGAAAGTCTGTACTATCAAACTTTGTATTTTCGTTTATCGCACCGGTAAGAAAACCTTTGCCAAGAGGACTGAATGGAACGAAGCCTATTCCCAGCTCTTCCAACGTTGGTACTATTTCTTTTTCAGGTTCTCTCCACCACAACGAGTACTCGCTCTGCAGTGCAGCTACGGGTTGTACAGCATGTGCTTTCCGGATAGTTTGTGCTCCCGCCTCTGACATGCCGAAGTGCTTCACTTTTCCTTCCTTGATTAATTGCTTCACTGTTCCAGCTACATCTTCTATTGGAACATTCGGATCTACGCGATGTTGATACAAAAGATCAATACGATCAGTTTTCAATCGCTTCAAAGCGGCTTCTGTAACATCTCTTATATTTTCCGGCTTGCTGTTCATTCCTAATTTCGTTTCGCCCTTTTCAAAACCAAATTTGGTTGCGATCACAACCTGATCACGAATAGGTGCAAGCGCTTCACCAAGAAGCTCTTCGTTTTTAAATGGGCCATACGCCTCAGCACTATCGAAGAATGTAACTCCGAGTTCAAATGCTCTGCGAATCAATTTGATTGCATCTTCTTTATTTGTTTCGGGTCCATAGCCAAAGCTAAGTCCCATACAGCCAAGGCCAAGAGCAGAGACTTCCAGTCCACTGTTTCCGAGTTTTCTCTTTTTCATTGTCTTTATCTTTTGTTTTCTATTGATAGCATTAACAACCACCTTGCCTGAGTAACACTCAAGCCCGATAATCTGATAACAAAGTTCAGCTTACTGTGTAACTATGGATAACTAAATCCAAACAATACCTTACGAAATTCAAACATTCCTGAATTTAAGCGGACTTAGCTTAACATGTTTTTTAAAGAAGTTATCGAAATGTGTTACCTCCGTAAAACCCAGCGCGTAGGCAACTTCAGATACATTCCACGCACTGTGCTTCAGCAGAATTTTCGATTCCTGTACAACACGATCAGCAATGATCTGAGTTGTTGTTTTCTGAGTTGTTTCTTTCACTGCCCGATTTAAATGATTGACATGCACATTTAACTGACTGGCAAAATCTGAAGCAGAACGAAGACTCACCGTTCGATGTAAATCATCAATGGGAAATTGACGTTCTAAAAGTTCTAAAAACAATGTAGAGATCCGTTGAGAAGCATTGAGTGCTTGCTTTTCCAGATTTTCAGGAGACTTCCTTTTAAGTGCAAAATGTAGGAGTTCAAAGATCTGATTTCGAATCACATCATACTTGTATTTGTAATCCGAATCAACCTCTTTCGTCATTCGATCAAAAATCTCGATTACCTGATTCGTTTCCTCATCTAAAAGTTCAAAAATATGTGCGCCGTTGGGCTGGAAGACCTCGTACTGATTCAATTGTCCAAACTGATGAAACAATTGCTGATTGAAAATACAGTAAATCCCTTCACGGATTTTGTCCAGATGCTCCCATTTGTAAGGAATCTGAGGATTTGAAAATGATAATGCCTGCTTCTTTATTTCAACTACTTTATCGGCATAGTAAACCTTACTGCCGCCCTTTATCAGCATGATTTTATAAAAATCTCTCCTTTTATAAGGTATACTCGTTGGCTTTCCTTCTACAAATGGTTCTAAACGGAACAGATTGAAATGCCCGATTTCATTACGAATATTATCCGGCACCCAATCAAATTTCCGTTGATAAAACTCTTGTAACGACTCCATCTTATCCATCAACTAAATTTACAAAATTCAAATAGAAGTTCTATCCATTAATATTGTCTTGACTGCATATTAAAACCTCTGGCTTGATAAAAGCCCCCGCATGTCTTGTCCCAGTTTAAAAACATCAGATATGCAAGTTGGCATCATGCTACCTCTTTAACTTACTCTATTCAAATAATAAATTACAAAATTCAAAGCGCTAAAAACCCGACCACTGTCTCCTTCTATCTGTCAATATTTTGACATAATCTGTTATCTCTCTATCTTTTTGCGAAGATTAGCCCTGGTAAGTATGATGGAACATTTTTTCAATCACCTATTTGGCAAAGTACTGATTATGATAGTACTCGCTGTATGTGGTATTGTTATAGTGATTGTGAGAAAAGCCATAACTGCAATTAACAAGAAGTCGACCCAATCTACAATTGACGCTTTACAGAAAAGTCAATCATTTGCATACGATCTTATTGCCTCACTAGACATTCCTTATGCGAGACGGGAGAATTTTCCTATTCTTTATTTCGACAAACTTAAATCGCACCTCACACAAATAAAATCTGCAGGCAATTTTTCCATACTACATGTTGCCAATCTACATACCAATGAAATACTTGTTGTTGCTGAGCTTAATTACAGTGACTTTGATGTATCATATCTGGGTAGGTCTACTGATGTAACTAAAAAAGCCTATCATCAATTTGTTTTACGACACGATCACGCAAACAATATGCTAATAGTGCTTTCCAATATTTATCATGACACAAACAGTAAGTTTCAAAAGGAGGGATTTATTGACGCTATTTTTAAGGGAACAGTGATATGAAGGCTACATTTGAAAAGTGGTAGACCCTATAATCTACCTCATTCTATTTTTATTTTCTTATAACTATTTAAGTGAGCTTACTCATTAATACGAAACAATTTGGATTGAGCCTGAACCAACTTTGCTATTCCACTTGCTGTGAATAGCAAGAGCAGCTCCCAGCGCTGAAGCTTGTGCAATGGAAGAACCAAATACCTTATAGTCGTCAAACTCTCGAGAAAGTAAATTCATATACACTAAGTTTCCACTAAAGCCGCCATCAACGTAGATTTCCTTTACGTCGGAATTGCTTAGTATCAATTGTGCAGAAGCCTTTTGACTTTTAATAAGATGTTGCATGAACACATGATAGGCATGTTGTGCAGAGTCGAATTCATTTAATTTATGGGACATGAAATTCAGTTCGCTTACAGAGGAAAGCATCATCTCCGTTTCAAATTGAATTGACTTATAAAAATCTGTATGAAGATGAAAATATTCTGCGATGCGCTTCACCTGTTCGTCATGCTCCGGCCCGATCAGTAGGCGCGATGCTTTGACAGGTTTACCATCGTAGCGCAAATAACTAAGACAGTCCTTATCTAGTTCGTCATTTGTTAATTCAGAATGATTGAAAGGATTTAAGCTTATGCTCCACGTTCCTGTGGAAATCAATGCAAACGGCTTTTCGACTTTTTTTAAATATGGAATCAATGCTGCAGAGCTATCATGCATTCCAATCCCAACGTGAATATCTTCTCCGTTGAATTCAATCTCAAATGTATGATCAGAAGAAACTATAGGAACAAATTTTGAAACAATGTGCTCCTTTTTAACCCATGCGTGATAGTCTTGTGATTTAAAATTCCACAACATAGTGTGACAACCAATACTTGGCAAGCTTGATACTTTTTGCTTTGTTATGAGATAGTTTAAAAATTCTGGTAAGTGCAATGAATATTTTATTTTCTCAAACACAGCGGGCCTTTCATATTTTAGCCAATAAAGCTGAAGTCCCGAATTTAAGTTGCCGAGATAAGGAGATGCGGTTTGAATAGAGACTTCATTGAGATTGTAATCATTATTAAACCTTTCTTTCAACTGATCCGGGAAAGACTTCAGGTAATTGTATAAGGGCGCAATCACGTCACCATTCTCATTCATGTGAACAAAGCTTGCTCCATGAGCTGAGAAATTAATAGCCCTTACTCTAAATTCCGTAAGACCCGAAAGATGGTCAAGACAATTCTTAACCCATTTGACTAGCATCTCGATATCCTCGCAAGGAAACCCGTCTTCATCTTTTATCTCTGACAATATTTCGGTTTTCTCGAAAACAATATTGTAATCTTCATCAAATAGAAAAGCTTTTTTGTTCGTTTTTCCTATATCAAAAATTAAAATGACTGGGAGTGGCATACTGATAGATACTAGAGGCCTGTTGCCATTGTTTTGTATCCCCGCTGCTGAATGAGTTGCTCACGTACTTTTATCTCGCGGAATAAACTTAATGGTTGAATAGCAGCTCCCGATCTTTTTCTTGCTTCAGCTAGTAAAGGTCTTACATCTGTTCTAAACGCATTTTGTAAAATCTCCTGTACATACGCTACATCATTTTCATTTTGCGCTTTCTCCAATGACTTACGATCAACTAATAGAGCCTGGGCGTATGCTAATTTTATAGCTTCAACGGATTGAAGCAAATCTTCCAACGGATCTTTTATATTATGTGATGCATCAATCATCCATCCTAAATCATTTGCGTGATTCATGGATCGACTGTCCATACCTTCGACTAACTCATTAAAAATTAAAAACAGTTGATACGGACGAATGCTCCCGGCTGTCAAATCATCATCGCCATATTTTGAATCGTTGAAATGAAAGCCACCAAGCTTCCCCTCCATCAAAAGAAGAGAAACGATCTGTTCAATATTTGCATTCGGGAGATGATGACCGAGATCGACGAGTGTGTACGCTTTCTTGCCAAGCTTACTGGCATACAAATATGATTGCCCCCAATCACCAACAGTCATTGAGTAAAAATTTGGTTCGAAAGCTTTGTATTCAATGAACATTTTCCAGTCGCTGGGCAATGCCGAATAAATTTTTTGAAGTCCGTCTAGTGTGTTTTGAAATGCTCTTCTAAAATTTAATTGACCTGGAAAACAAGAACCATCGGAAAGCCACACCGTGATCGATTTAGAACCGAGTTGTTTTCCATATTCAATCACCTGAATGTTATGCTCAATAGCTTGTTTGCGTACAGCTTCATCTACATGTTGCAATGATCCAAATTTATAACTCAACTTCTGATCTTTTTGATCCTGAAATGTATTGGAGTTCATGGCGTCAAAACGAATTCCATATTGCGCAGCATGAGCTTGTATATGATTTGGATTTTCAGGGATATCCCATGGTATATGAAGCGAGATAGCGCCACATGATTGTGTGAGTTGATGAAGCAAACCAATATCATCTATCTTCTCCTCTAGATTACGTGGCTCACCACCACCTGGAAAGCGACCGAACCGTGTTCCACCCGTACCCAGCGCCCAACTTGGAATAGCAATCTGAAACTGAATTAATTTCTTAATTACGTTTTCAATATCAGAAATACCATCTGAAATTCTGGCAAAGTTATTCTTGTGAGTAGGAAGAAGCTTATCATTATGTGCTTCGATATCTTTATTTGTAATAAGCATAATTTTTAATTTTTTTTTGAACCACAAAGACACTAAGTACACCAAGGGTCACGAAGAATTCTCTTAGTAGTCTTTGTGATCTTTGAGTCTTCATTGTTCAACTGTATTTATAGTATAATCCTCTTGATTCCTTGTTTCATTAATGGCACGTGGAAGTTGATGAGAAACCCAAGTCTCTTGTCTGTTAGTTTCAAATAGCTTAAAAGCTGAGCCTCCCAGACAGGATGATAATTTTCTTGTGCTTTTAGTTCTACAATCACGCATCCATCAATTAATAAATCAAGTCGGAGTCCGTCATCAATTACTAATGAATTATAAATGATAGGAACTTCTTTTTGTTTTATAAAATCTATTTTACGAGAAGCTAACTCATAAACAAAACATTTTTCATAAACACTTTCGAGCAAACCTGGTCCTAACCTTTTATGAATCTGAATCGCAATATCAACAATGTTTTTAGCAATAAATTCTTCTCTTTCAGTCAAACGTCTATACTCCATAATCACTAATGCCTCTTGAACAACAGCACTTCACCAATTTATGAAAAAACTTCTCTTCTTGAACCACGAAAACTCTAAGACGCGAAGGTTCACAAAAAATTTTCTGATATATCTCTTAGTGCTTCTTCGTGTCCTTCGTGACTTTGTGGTTCAACAACCATTTATCTCACAAATGCATTCGCAACTCCCCCATCTACATTCAACACATTGCCCGTAGACTTATTCAATAATCCACCAACAAAAGCAAAGCAAGCATTGGCAATATCGTCTGGCAAAATGATTTCGTTTAACAATGTTCGCTTGGCATAGAATGAAGGCAGCTCTTCTATTTTTACGCCATAAGCTTTAGCCCGTCCTTCTGCCCATGCACCTTCCCATATTTTACTATCAGCAATCACAGCATCGGGATTGACTACGTTCACTCTGATTTTTTCAGCACCTAGCTCAGCAGCATTCAATCTGCTTAAGTGAAGCTGGGCTGCTTTAGCTGATCCATAGCCAGCATTATTAGGTCCGCTTACCAATGCATTTTTGCTTACAATATTAAGAACATCACCACCAAGTTTTTGCTTGCGCAGAATTTCA
>DATJHZ010000409.1:0-15789 GCA_035493595.1 Cyclobacteriaceae bacterium
ATCCTTTGCAAAATCTGCTACAAAGTCCGGCAATTGGTTATCGTAAAGCTTTTTGGTGTTGATCGTTTCAGCGAGTTGATCAATCTTCTTCCCTAACTCCTTACGCTTGTCCAGGCTCTTGTTTTTATGACAGAACACCAGCACTGTGCTGGGCACTGCACGTGGCAGGTAGTCCAGTAAAAGTTTCGCGCCAGATTCTTTGCCAAGATCCTGAATATCCTGAGCCTCCTTCACAATCACTACTTGTCGCTCAGCCATCATCGGAAAGCGACGCGCATGGGTCAACACTGTTGCCATGGCTACATCTTTTCCATAAACCACAACCTGGTTGAACCCCTTCTCAGATTCTGTCAGAACATGCTCTTCAATATAGTTTGAGATGACATCAATAAAATACGTTTCTTCACCCTGCAAGAAATATACAGGTGCATACTTACGTGCTTTTAAATCAGAAAGAATCTTCTTAACACTAGCGTCCATTAATTAACTCGTTTGTTTATCCGAACCAAAAGTTACGGCTGTAAATATACCTACCAATGCTCCTGCCAGGTGAGACTCCCATGAGATTCTCGGATCTGTTGGCAACACTCCATAGAAGATTCCTCCATACATCAGCAGGATGACAATGGAAATCAGAATGGAGAGCATGTCTCTTTTAAAAATTCCGAAGAAGATAAGAAAGAATGCAAGCCCGTATACCAGGCCACTCGCCCCGATATGATTTGATCCGGGTCGGGCAAAAAGCCATACCAATATGTTGGTTAGAAAATAGCAACGAAAGAAAACATTCCAGCCTATCCTGGGATAAAAGAAGAACAATACTGTACCTAAAAACAAAAGAGGTATTGTGTTGGAAATCAAATGGCTAAGGCTTCCATGAATAACCGGTGCTGTAATGATGCCAATAAGCCCTACTTGCTCACGTGGAATAATGCCGAAGTTTATCAGTGGCAGAATAGCCTCCATGAAAAAGACGGCCCACATCAGAAGTACAAATTTAAATGGAGTTGCCAGACTTCCCCATACAGATGATTGCGCCATGAAATCTAAAATGATTACAGGTCGCAAAGTACAACGAAATGAGATTAAATCGAACAGAAAACACCTTCTGTCTACAGGATGTCAGAGACTTTTTACGTTGAAAATTGCTAACGAATAAAATCTAGCTGGCTTTGCGTTTTGATGTCTTTGTTTGCTTGGATTCCTTTTCAGCTTTCGCCACTTTTGTAGATACGCCTTTGGCTTTTTCCATTGGCTTTTTAGCAGCATCGATACTGGCCTTCAGCGCCGTCATGATATCAACTACCTCAGGTATTTCATCACCTACTGTAACTACTTCTTTGCCTGCAATCTTAGCGTCAATGATGGCCTTCAGTTTGTCATAGTAATGATCCTTCATTTCGATGTTGGCAAACTTAGTAGTCATCGATTCAACCAGAGTCTTGGCTAACTTCAACTGATCTTTATCGGCTTTAACTTCAAGAAGCTGAGGCACTTCACGTATACTGCGTACTTCATTAGGATAACGTAATCTATAAAGTATAATGCCTTTATCATAAGGCGTTAACAATACTGGTGTCTCACGATCTCGCAACACTACCTTACCCACTCCTATCTTGCCTGATTGCTTTAAGGTCTCGCACAACAAACCATATGTCTTAGCTGCTACATCACCATCGGGACCAATGAAATACGGAGCTTCAAAAAGTGTTGGATGAACTTCGCCTGAATCTACGAAGCCTTCAATCTCAATTACTTTCTCACTCTTCAACTTCACCTTTTCAAAATCTGAATCTTCAATGATCACATATTGACCAGGCTCATACTGATAGCCCTTCACAATATCCTCCATGCGTAGGGGTTGGCCTGTAACCTTGTCCTTCTTTTCATAGGATACTGGGTTGTGACCTTCTTTCGATAAGAGGTTGAAACTTATACTCTGCCCAGAATCAATCGCATTATAAATACGAATGGGAATTGTAACTAATGAAAATTGGATGTGGCCTTTCCAGATAGCTCTCATAACATAGTAGTTAGACTAAAAAATGAACCAGGAGCCTCTAAGTTATTGAAAATGTTTGTATTGACAATATCTTTAGAAGAAAACTATTCAAGAGTTTATAATCCCCAGAGCTTAACTCTTAACCGACAACTATAATTGGTTGCTCATGCTATAAACCGGAACATAGCATCAATACTTTGTTTTTATAACTGCCTTAAGATCATGGAGAAGGTTGTACAAACCAAAATACGTACGGTTAATGTAAAGGGCATCTTTAACTCCCCTACTCTTTTTTGATTCACGTAGCTCTTTCATGGATGAGAGCTTTTCACCGAAAGCAAACATCTCATCAAAGTAACTGTTGTCAGCGAAGTCAAATGTCTCTGCGCGGAAAGGTCTGCATAGAAGCTCTACCAGGGTAGTAAATGTATTGAAGAAAAAAGCCTTCTCCTGTTCAGAGTCTTCATCATAAATAAATCGAAGTTCTCTGAATACACGTTCACGCTTGGTCGCGTCTTGCAATAAGTCTGGCTCAAGAAGCTGAAAGTAGGTAGCGTAAAAATCTTCCGGTATCACCTTAACACATCCAAAGTCAATGATTCCCAATTGATAGTCTTTGGTGATAATGAAGTTGCCGGGATGTGGGTCGGCATGAACGGCCTTCAATGTGTGCATCTGAAAATGATAGAAGTCCCACATGGCCTGACCAATCTTATTGCCCATACCTTCAGGCAGTTCGTCACGTAACTGTTCACCTAAAGGTTTACCGTCAACCCAGTCCATCGTCAGAATTCTGTTGCACGAAAACTCAGGATAATAGGTAGGGAAAATTACATTCTTGATATGCCTGGTCTTCTCAGACAGTTCCATTGAGCGCTTGAGTTCAAGATCATAATCAGTCTCCTCCATCATACGAAGCTCAACCTCCTGAATGAACTCATCGTATTCAACAGGATTTAATTTAAACATGGTCAGGGCAATTGGCTTAACCATGGCAAGGTCTGAACGAACGCTATCGCCAACCCCGGGGTATTGAACTTTAACGGCCAGCGTTTTTCCGTGTAATGTTGCCTTATGCACCTGCCCCATTGAAGCTGCATTGACGGCCTTATGCGTAAACATGTCAAACATTTCCGTGGGGCTCTTTCCAAAATACTTTTGAAATGTTTTCACCACCAATGGATATGAAAGTGGTGGTGCGCTATACTGCGCTAGAGCAAACTTTTGCTGGTAGGCCGTTGGGAGAATACTTTTATCCATGCTCAGCATTTGAGCAACCTTTAAAGCTCCACCCTTTAACTCGCTGAGGGAATTATATATATCCTTGGCGTTATCTTCGTGTAGTTCATCCCGACTGAGGTCAGAATTCATTAACTTCTTACTGTAATGCTTCAGATAGTTGGTTCCTATCTTTGCTCCGGTTGTAATAAACTTGGATGCCCGCTGCACCTTCGACACAGGAATACTATCAAATTCTTTCACCTTCATTGGGGATTGATGATCACTTCATTTTTATCTGATATAGAAATTTGGCAAGATCAATGGCGGAGTCAACAGCGCCCTTACCAATAAGATCAAAAGCCAGGTTTACTGATTTCTCTATGGCAGCATCGGTGCTTTCAAATCCAGTACTGCTGTCTTCTTTCCAGAACAAGAGAATAAAACTCATGTGAAACCAGAAGAGTTGAGGATAACGTTTGTCAAGATAAGGTCTGTTGGCAACTTCACCCTGCGATTTACCTTCTGTTAAAATGCTTCCTATAAAAGCTTCGTATGATGCCTTGAAGCCTTTCAGAAATGATGGTGGCAATTCAAGCTTTTTGTGGCCATTGAGCTGAACAAGAATGTAACTTCTGTTGCCTTTCAGCTCTTCAAACAATGTATAATAGAAAGCGAGTATTCGCTCGCGTGCCGTAAATGACGAAAATGTTTTATCAGAATTTAGTCTTGCAATTGTATTGTCTGCAAAACTTTTCCAGATGTGATTTTCAAGGGCTTCGAAAGAACCAAAGTAATTATAGAAGTCCTCTTCCTTAATGCCGAGATCCAGGCAGAACTTATAAATGGAGGCAGGTTTTGATCCTTGTAGAAGAATATGCTCTTTATAGGCTGATAAGATCTTTTTATCAAGAGCTTCGGTAGCTTTTGCTTTGGGTTTCTTTGTTGTTTCCATACGCCTTATTAACCCCATTTTGATCTAAAGGGTTTTGAGTTCGATGGTAATTATTTTTAAGTGACAGAGTTTCAAGCTTCAAGAATTTTAACGCATGTTTTTATTGATGAGATTTTAATGCATGATCAATCGGAAAGGATTTGCCTGAATAAGCCCTCAAACTTGTCCATGCCTTAGGGGGGCCTGACCAGAAATCATCCTTTTGTGGAAGGCCCAGCGGAAGAAATGCGACAGTACATAAATAAAGACTACCCGTTGAAATATAATGCTCCCCTATTTCAGGTTGATGTCCGCAGAAACCAATAGTAAGCCATCCTTTCTGATCGAACGTTCCAGGCGCCTCAATACTTCTTTTTATTACTGCAGTTAAAGCACTTCTCACTTGTTCTGGAGGAAGAGAGCTAGGAAGTTTTTTCTGTAAAGCCATCTGCGACAATAACTGAAACGCACCGCACCTGTATGCAATTGATCTGCCCGTTGGTGGGAAAGCTCCTTCAGGGGAAATATTTCTTTCCTGAATCTCCGCATATCGCACAGCTCGTTTTTCAAAACGTGAAAGCTCTTCCCCATACATGCCTTTTAATTCATTAAATGTTCTGACAACATCCAGGAGCATGGGTTGAATTACAAAGCTGTTATAATAATCATACGCGAATTCTGGACCATCACCATAAACAGCATCACCTTTATACCATTCTTCATGCTTTTGAATAGCAAGCTCAACCGGCTCTTTATTATAGGTACTGGTAAATTTTAAAAGTGCCGTTTCAATCATAGCTGAAAATAACAGCCAGTTTGTAAGCGGAGGTTTTATGCTTCGTGTAGATGACAAGGCATTAATCAAATTCTGCTGACTTGCGCTATCCAGATTTCCCCATAATTGTTTCGGTGCACGTATCAGTGCATGGGCCAGAAACGCTGTATCAACCAATGGTTGTCCATGCTCTGAGAAATTCATGTAGTCAGGTGACGAGGGTGTGACTGCATTTTTTATGGAATTTGATGCGAGGTAAATAAATTGCTCTCTAAGTTTCCCTTCTTCAGTAGCATCGGGCCCCAGTTCAAGCCAGGGTGCAAGACCTGCTAACGATCGTCCTAGTGCTTCCAGATGAGTAACTCTCCTTCTGTCTTCTAAAAGTCCGGGAGCTGTCTCAATTGGCATAGATTTTTTCAACCTCCCTTCACTCAACGCTTGCAAAACGGGCTGCGTGATTTTAGTAAGCATGCTAACCCAATAATCACGATCGGACATTACTTTCGCTGGAAGCTTTTCTGCCGCTATGTTGTCCACATTTATCAAACCACTAAGGCCTGCCAGTGATAAACCTCTTAAAAAGTGTCGTCTGACCATAAATCATTTTTGAAATAGAAAAATAAGAAATTATCGTGCTCCGAAACGGATGAATGACGAAATATCCGTTTTGTGAAAATAATTTAAAATCATTTCAACCATGCTGACATAGGGCTGTCATAAGGTGCTGCTTTCTTTGTTATACTAAAACAAATTAATCAACAAACTAAATATTCCTCTTATGAAAACTAACGTCATGCAAGAAACAACTCTTTCTCCAGTGATCACGCCTGAAGCATTTTTAGCGCATTGGCAAGGACATCGTCGTGTAACTCGCAGGGTAATTGAAGCCTTTCCTGAAGATAAATTATTTAGCTTCTCCGTTGGAGGCATGCGACCTTTCGCAGAGCTTGCCACTGAAATGATCAGAATGTCTTCACCCGGTATTGATGGTATTCTTACTGGCAAATGGGATAGATTTGATTATTCGCCTGCAGGGACAACAAAAAAGGAACTCTTGCAACAATGGGATGAAGTAACTGAAAAGATTAACACTCTTTGGCCACAAATACCAGCACAGCGATTTCTGGAAAATGATATTGCCTTCGGCCAATACGAAGGTCCGATCTACGGAACACTTTTATATTTTGTTGATAATGAAATACATCATCGCGGTCAGGGATATGTATATCTAAGAGCTCTTGGTATTGAACCTCCTCCATTCTGGAATAGAATGTAAGTGCAAACTGTAGTGAGAGAACTATTCCTAAAATAATTCTCTCACCAATGTCGTTGACCTAAGTTCCTCTAACATCCTCTCCCATGGAGAGGAAAGAGTTGAGGCTATAAAAGAAAAAACTTAAGTCAACGACATTTATTAATTCTATTGCTCTACCCGCTTTGGATAAGCTACATACGTATTGTAAGTTTTAAGATGAAGCTGTCCATAACTGTTATCACCCCATGCCCAGCATATTCCGTTTTTTTCGATGGCATAACTACCGGTATTAATATATTTTATACCTGTTAAATATTTAACCTTTACTGGCGTAGCTCTTTGCTTGGTGGTTCCATCACCAAGATTTCCATAGCTATTAAAACCCCAGGCCCAAACAGTACTATCTCCTTTCAATGCAAGCGTATACAAATTTGTTGCTGCCACCATGGTAACATTTTCGAGACCACCCACCAACGTAGGTGTGCTGGTATTCACTCCACTTCCTGTTCCAAGTTGACTTGCTGCATTATTACCGCATGCCCAAAGTGTTCCATCTTTCTTAACACCAAAAGTTGTAGCGTTACCTGCTGAAATAGAGATGATATCAGTAAACCCGTTTATTTGCTGGGGCTTGGCTACTGTAGAACCTAAACCTGAAGCACCGAGCTCTCCCGATGTATTATATCCCCAGCCCCAGATTGTTCCATCATCTTTTAACGCAATTGAATGAGCCGATATACCTGCGCTGATAGCTACTATATCTGAAAGTCCTTCAACAGTAACAGGTGAGGTTCTATCAACGTAGGTATTATCACCAAGCTGTCCATAATTATTTTTTCCAACGGCTAAAACGGTACCGTCTGTTTTTAATGCCAGTATGTAACCAATAGTAGGGCCAACACCTAAGGCTATGGCTTTGATGTCAGAGAATCCATTGATTTGTATAGGGTTCAGTTGACCTGCACTATCAAGCAACTGCCAGACAGTTCCGTCATTCTTCAAAACAATACCACCAGTTGTAATGTCTGCTATGTTATCAATTTTACCTTCAAACCAGCTGCCATCAACGCCGAGTGCATAAGCTAATTTACCATTTGGACGAAGAGCAATACCTTGTGCTATTTTAGAAGCATAGATATAATTTGCATTAGGATCAAGCGGTGGCGGTATGTCAGATGGCGTGTCACTTTCGACGCAAGAAATTATAGTAGCTGATACTATTGTGAATAGTGATATGATTTTAATATTCCTCATTACATTCACTTTATCTTCTCAAAAACTAAAATTAAGAACTACCTATATAATTTGGTAAAAAAGGATAACAAAGACATTAAGTAAGAGGTCAGAGTACATTCTGTTCGATAAGAGGTAGAACGATTTACTTAAGAAATATTGATACTCCTTTCTACATTATAAAAAAGGCAATATCATCTAAATTTATTCTGGCTATCATAAGCCAGACCTAGTCCAACGCTGGAGAGTTTATTTTCATCTGCGATAGCAGCTTTAGGGAAAAGCTTTTTGAATTCAGCTTGTATCACTGGAACCTCGGTTGATCCTCCGGTTAGAATTACTAATTCGATATCATCATTTACAATTCCGGCAAGCTGAATACACTGCGTTGCAGAAGCTGAAATTTTATCAACTTCGTTCCGGATAGATTCTTCAAAGTGATTACGATAGATTGGAATAGCATAACCACTCTCCAAAAAATTTAATGGAGTGTTGTAAAGATCTTCCGTAGTCAGCGCTATTTTAGCTTCTTCGGCTGCTGCTAAAACGGAATGACCTGTTTCCTTTTCAAGAATTGTTAGCAACCTGCTCAATCTTTTTTTATCATGCGATTCATGAATGAACTGACGCACCTGGATAATATTTTTAGGTGTATAGAGAAAGTTTACTTTGCTCCATTCTGCCAGATCATGAAAATATTTGAGTGGCACTTCAAGTTTTTTGGAACCATACAAACTTCTGTATCCCAACTCAGGCATGATTGCCGTCAAACTTAAATCTTTATCAAAATCATTTCCACCAACACGAACACCTGTGTTGGCTAGTATATCAGCACTACGATCGGCCTTGTTGATATATTTATTTGATATTTTAATGACTGTAAAATCAGAAGTACCACCGCCAAGATCGGCAACGATAGCCAGCTTCTCTCCTGTTATATTCACTTCGTGAGCAAAGGCTGCTGCAATGGGCTCGAACTGAAAATCGATATGTTTAAAACCTATTTTACCAGCGATAATTTTTAATTCTGCCTGGGCTCGTTTATCAGCTTCAAGATCATTGTCAACAAAGTGAACCGGACGACCCATTACTACATTTTCAATTTCGGTTTGAGCAAAGGCGTTTGTCTTGTCTTTTAGATTTTTTAGAAAAGACGCAATGATGTCGTCGAATTTCATAAGCCGGCCATTGACTAATGTGCCGTTCTTCATAAGCGACGTACCCAGCACGCGTTTAAGGCTGCGCATAAAACGTCCTTCTGCCCTGGTAAAGAAATGATCGACAGCGGCTCTGCCCAATAATGGCTGCGCTACCCGGGGAACAAAAAACAAGGCACTGGGTATAGTGACGCTATTATTTTCAACGGGCACAAGTGTAACATCATGATCAGCAACGGCCACACTTGAATTGGAGGTACCAAAATCAATTCCGCAGGAAATTTTTGCCATTACTTATCGTGTTAACCTCAAATTCTGTTGCTCAGGCAACAATTAAAAAGCAAACATACTATTTCTATTATATTCGTGCTCTAAAAAAATGACTTCGTAATATATTCTTATGACATTTCTCTCCAGGTACTTATTTCTATTTCTCGCCACTTCGATACTTTTCACACATTGCACTTCTAAAAAGACTGAACGCGAACAATATGAAGATGCCACATCAGGAATAACCTATTCAACCTACAAGGCAACTTCAAAATTAACTATTGCAGCAACTATTAAGACCTATAATTATCAGCAACCCGACAGTTTAGATCTTAAACCGGAATATGCACATTTACTCCTTGGATATTTTTGGGCTATCTCCGGAAAATCCCGATTATCTTTTGCTGAAGCTGATATCACTGAAGAAAGCGACGAAACCAACCTGAAATTTTTAGCCCAATCGATGCGGTCTATCACGATGTACCAGGAGGGTTGGCATACACTCGCAAAGGAAGAATCAGTGAAAGCACGAGAAGGATTACCAAAGGAGCCTGGCACATCAGTAACGTATGAGGCAGCGGTATTTTATCTTGTCATGGGAACTATGTATGTAAAGGAAAAAGATTTTGCGCAGGCTAGTTTTTTCTGGGCAGGGTTTGGTAATGAAACCGATATCCACTGGCCTTATCAACTAAGTGATGCCGCGGCCGATTTTCAAAGTGGTAAAACCCAACAGGGATTGCAAAAGGTAAAAGTAATTTCACAAGACCCCGCTGTTCCCAAGCCATTACGCGATGCATTAAAAACTGAAATAGAAAAGATTGAGAAGCTGGCGGGTACTACAGTAGATTCTTCGTTGTTCTGGCCAAAAATAATTGCTAATCTGGTTTGGGAAGAATTACAGAAATCTGCCGATGGATCATTACACAATCTTACCAACCTTGTAAACGAAGCGAAAGAAAAACTACCTGTGTAATAGGCAATTTGTAAATTTTTAATGTTGTTTCAGTACCTTTAAAGTATGACAACGTACTGTTATTGGGGCCTAAAAGTGTTTAGATTTTCGGTTTACTTTCTGATACTAAGCATGACTCATCTTTATGCGCAAGATGATCTTACCCCTGATATAAAGGAAAAGGATTTTCATATTGCAGATCCTGAAGATGCTTACTTTAATAATGTGGAGAGTGACTCCAGCATGTACAACGCATATTTGCAAAGAGCCACACATAGAATGGATAGTCGTTATTATAAAGGTGCATTAGAAGATTACAACCTTGCTCTTAAGATAAAAGAAAGCGATCCTGCTGTCTGGTTCACCTGTGGTACATTGAGAGAAAAATTCAGAGATTTGAAAGGAGCTCTGGCTGCTTATACAAAGGCCATAGAAATTAATCCTAACTATCTGGAAGCACGCATGAGCAGGGGAAGAATTTTACTAAAAACATTGAAGTATGCTGAAGCTTCCGACGATTTTTCTTTTATCATCAGCAGTGATACTACAAATGCAAACGCATATTATTATAGAGCGCTCACAAAACAATCTCTAAAACAAGCTGATGCTTGTATCGATCTTAAAAAAGCCGAGACATTAGGAAGAACTATTTCTAAAGATGAAAGGAGTAAAATCTGTACGCGTTAATCAATGTCGTGTATTTAAGTTCTTCTGACATCCTCTCTTCCGGAGAGGAACGAGGTGAGGCTATAAAGGAAAAACTTAAGTAAACGACATTGATACTAATGTTCAACTTAAATCAGGTCGCATGCGAATGAACACTGGTTCTCTGAACATCTTATCAGGTGTTAATCTTGCGTAGCTAATCTCTGCTATCAAAACAGGTTCAACCCAAATACTTGTTTTTTCATCCATCACCTTTTGAGGAATAGGTTTCTTGATCACCTTTAGCGTCTTGATTTGTTTTGAAATCTCTTTCACTGTAGCGTCATCAAAGCCTGTGCCTACTTTGCCTCGATAAACAAGTTCTCCTCCTATACGTTCCGCTATATGTAATCCGCCAAAGGTGGAGCTTCGCTCTCCTTTACCAGGATTGTAACCAATGATAACACATTCTACTGAATCTCTTATTTTCAATTTGATCCAAAGATCCGAACGTTTTCCCGGAAGGTATTTACCATCGATCCTCTTTGCCATAATGCCTTCAAGACCATGTTCTTTAGCAGCAGCCAACAACGAGTTACCATCCTCAACAAAATCACTGATGCGATATGGAGTTTCTCCAATTCGAATAGCATCTGACAACCATTCCTTCCGCTTGCGTAATGGCTCATTCAATAACGGTCTACCATCGAGGTAAAGGCAATCAAAAATATAACAGTAAACGGGATTTGTTTTGGAGAGCTTTTCAATTGTGGTATCACCCGTACTCATTAAGCGATTAATCACTTTCTTAAATTCAGGTTTACCTGCTTTGTCAAGGCATACTAACTCCACATCAAACAAGCCACAATTGGCTCTGAAAGCTTTGTCGGCAACCTGCAGCTCTGGGAATTGTTTGGTGATGTCGTTCTGATTTCTGGTTTTGATTACAACACGACCATCTTCCAGCGCAATCAGCGCTCGAATGCCATCCCATTTAATTTCGTAAACATAGTCAGCTGAAGTTGGTGGCTTGCTGGCACTCTCAGAAAGCATGGGCTCAATGGTGTCTGATAAATAATTTATCTGAGGATCATCCACACGCTCTAACAGCCATTCCTTCTGCTTCATTTTATGAATGCGATACTCGGCGTTTATTTCCTTACTGCTCAACCTGAAATAAAATCCATCTTTCTTCTCTTTCGTGATTTGATATTTTCCAAGAGCATAGATCCACATTTCACCGGCACCATATTGTCCTTTCGGAATCTTACCATCAAACGTAAGGTATTCCATGGGGTGGTCTTCTGTTTGCACGGCCAGTCGCTTTACTCCGGGATGCGGTGGTAAACCTCGCGGCACAGCCCATGATTTTAATACGCCATCCTGTTCCAATCGCAAATCATAATGAAGATGTGACGCATGATGTCGATGAACAACAAAGTTATTTCCTCCGCTACTTACTGGTTTGGGATGAGGTTCAGGAGTTTTTTCGAAATCACGTTTCTTTGTATAGGCTTCAAGTTGTTCTGGTGATTTATGTTTTGCTGATACAGGAAGTTTTTTCGCCTTCGTAGTTTTGCGATGGGTGTGAAGTTCAACAGCATAAGCACTTATTCCCTCCCATGCATCACCATCGGCCAGCACTTTATCCATCGCAGTCTTGATATTGAATTCCAATGGGCTTTCTAACACAGCAAGTTCATCCCATGTTAATGGCATGGAAACAGGTGCTCCTACCCTTCCTCGTAAGCTATAGGGAGAAACAATACTCTGGCCTGTACGGATGCGATAGATATCAATCAGCACTCTGCCTTTGCGTGCATCTTTTTTGATCTGAAGTGTAGTCTCTGATGAACGTTGCTCAACAAAAGGTTTTGCAATAAGTTGAGCCGTATCAAAGACAGTTGAGAAATCCCATTTAGCGGTAATGGGACAACAGATGTGTACTCCTTTGCCTCCTGTTGTTTTCACAAATGGTGTATAACCAAACGATTCAATATGTATTTTCAACGCCTGGGCTATGGGAATTAATCTCTTGAAATCATAACCTTCGGGTGGGTCAAGATCAAAGACCATATAATCAGGACAATTGAAATCTGGTTTGCGACTATGAAGCTGATGAAGTTCAAGCGATGCCAGATTAGCTAACCACACTAATGACGCAGGCTCTGTTGCAATGATGTAGTCTTTCTTCTCTTCACTGCCAAGCCTTACAAACTCAAGCCAGTCAGGTGCCCACTCAGGTCTGTTTTTTTGATAAAAGCTTTCACCATGAATACCATCAGGAAAACGGATAAGGGTGAGTGCCCGTCCTTTGATATGATTAAGAATTGTTGGAGCAATGTTCAGATAATATTGAATCACTTCTGCTTTGACAATGTGGTCTTCCGGAAATAGAATTTTATCCAGGTTAGATAACTCTACCTTCCGCTTACCAACCTGTGCCCATTGAGATTTCTTACTCATTTGAAAGGGAAGATAAGTAACTTGAAGTAGAAAATGAAAATGAGTTTATGTGTGGTGAGTCAATGGTCCATAGTCGATGGTCGATAGTAGTCACATTGTAGCTATATAATTTCAGTTATCAGTAATTGGTTGTAGAAATTGCAAGCCCGAAGGGCTGACATGATTATAGAAATAATAAAATAGAATTGGTTGAAACTCCGAAGGAGTGACATTATTTCACCCCTTCAGGGTTAGAATACTTTACATATTGAGACTCTTTCTATAATCATGTCAGCCCTTCGGGCTTGGTGTTGCAACTGCAATATCCCGATACTTAAATGCTAATGACTCGTTACTGTTCAGAATACAAACACATTTTTGCCTGAAGTCAAAACATTAGTCTTTCCTTGCCAGATAAATTTCCCTTTGGTATTGGCTGGTAAATTAATTTCTACATTCCACTTCTTCTTTTGAAAACTATAATTCACCTGTACAACTCCGTTGGGATGAGGCATCTCTCCTTTCGCCATTTTCATGTTGCCAAGATGAGGTTCAATTTTTATTTCCTGAAAGCCGGGAGCATCACTATCAATTCCTAATACTGTTCTGTAAAATTCAATATTAGGACTTGCACCCCATGCATGACAATCAGATCTCGATTTACTTACGTTGGACATCTCGGCCCAGGTTGTCAGACCTAAATCAATATTCTCTCTCCATTTTCCGAGCCAGCCTATATAATCATTCCCTAAACCAGCTTTTATTAATGCAAGATGAACATAATACTTAAAGTAGATTGACGCTTGCACCATCGATGTATCCTTCAACAACTTTACAGCAAGCTCGTCCATAATATCTGCTGATACGGCACCGGTTAATATAGCTAATGCATTGGCATGTTGTGAGAATGTATCTTTCTCAGGTGTGTCTGCATAAATGTGTTTTTCGTGATCCCAATATGTTTTCTGAATCGTGTTTTTTAGTTGTTCAGCTGCAGCAGAATATTGATCGGCATATTCTTTCATACCAATATTTCTCTCGAGTTCAGCTGCAATCTGGTAGGCCCAGAGCAATTGCAGATCAAGTACACTTGAATTTCCATTCACGCCTTTTGGGGCAACTCCGCCATACCATCCTTTACCTCCACACCAATCTGAAAAATTCCAATACGGTGGATTCTGTAATGAGCCATCTGGTTGTTGATACTTATTAAAAAATGAAAGCACAGCTCTCATACCCTGGAGTTTATCCTTTACAAAAGCAACATCATTTCTATACCACCAGTAGTCACGCAGCATACCAATCCACCAAAGTGAAAAAGGTGGTATTTCCTGGTGCATACTGGTTGGATAGCGACTTAACGTAATGCCTTCTGCCAACCGTGAATTATTCATCTGATCAATAGCGTTGCGCATAAGTTTGTCGTCGCCACTATTGTAAAGAGATACGAGTGCCTGAATACGAGTATCGCCTATGTATTGAAGCTGCTCATAATATGGACAGTCCATGTATGTTTCTACTGCACATAACCTGGCTGTTCGCCAACCAATTTCCAGAATAGGATTAAGCGATTTATCATCAGCTTGAAACGTAGCTTTATTTTGAAATGGATATCCTGTAAAGGTTCCATAAACATCATCGATAATAAGCGCCTCATTTCTCGTAACAATGCTAAGCTCAACATATCGATACGTTCTCCACCAACGCGATGTAAATTCCTGATGCGTCGTACCATCGGATATGATCTTGTCTTTATAGCCTACCAATCTTTTGCCTTCTATGGCATTTCGATTGCCTTTATTATTACTTGAATCATACAATGCCTCCACATACTTCACAATAATTTCAGCATCGCTGCCTTTGCTCATCATCAACGTAAAATAGGCGTTGGTTAAATGCGATTGATCAAGAAGTATAGTGGCTGTTTTGTTTGCATGAATTTCAAATGAAATCTTAGAAGCAGGAAAGTTTGACGGCACCTGTACACCTTCAGCCTTGCGTAAACTTGCAAGCCGTTCGTATTGAAGCTCCATTGGTGGTAACGGTGATGGCACTAACATCCACCCCGAAGCCCAGTCAAATACTCCTTTGGGCAAGCCACTAAAAAGTGTTGCAGCATTTTCCCAAGCATTATCATTGAACTCAACTTTGTTCCAATCTTTTGGATGATTCTTCATGGTGACAAACTCACCTGGACCAGCAGCGTAGTATCCATAAATTCCCTCAACACGCAGCTGTTGAAAGGAAGAATCTCGCAGGCATTTCCAACTGGCATTTGTATTTAGAATCGACTCTTGAGCTGAGGAACCTTGTAAAACAAAAGCTGTCTGATCTGAGATCTGGGCAAGTGGTTTCAACTCTCCTTCATTCCACACTAACGCTGCTACTATATTTTTACCAGGTTTTAAATATTTACCAATATCAACAGTCTCATAATTCCAATGAAACAGATCACCTCTGGTGGGTCCTAAAGAAACAAGCGTAGTATTGACATATAACTTATATCGGTTGTCTGCAGAAACGTGAACAATAAATGATGATGGAACAGCAGTGAGATCAATGCTTTTACGAAAAAGATAAACACCAAACTCCCTTGCTGGTTGATGAGGAACATGAATCCATTGTGCCTGCCATTTTTGTTGTGTCTGACAAAGAAGCTGAAATGGTACCAGGAATAAGAGAAGCAAAACAGTTGCGGTTCTATTGCTCATGCTAAGATTAGGTGTTTACGAAATATCTTCAATTTTGTCTTTAATGCGATGATTAATGGTATGAAAGGTTGTTGCGATCTTTGTAACTGTGCTGTACCATCATGGTTTGAGAGTATCATACAACCAAAAAATGCATGGACAAGGAAAATTCAAATTAATCATTAGCTTTACATGTTAATTGTAGATTCT
>DATJHZ010000410.1:0-4945 GCA_035493595.1 Cyclobacteriaceae bacterium
TAATGGTAAAAATGATTGGATCTTCAAGATCGGAGACGCGGAGTCAGCGGCCTGGAGTGTTAGTAAAATTTGGGAGGCAGGGTTAATTATCATGGGCCGAAAGTCATTTGAGAATATGGCTCCTTACTGGCCAACTTCCACCGGGCCTTTTACTAAGCCAATGAACGAGATCCCTAAAGCCGTATTTACCAAGAATGGATTTGCGGGAATCAAGTCCAGCGCAGAGCAGTCGCCTGCTGCGGCTTCCTGGATCAACGCACAAGTTTTCGACGGCGATCTTGCCGAAAGTATCAAGAAACTTAAAGCTGAGCCAGGCAAACCTATTGTAGCCATTGGCGGCGCGGGATTTATGCGGAGCCTCATTGCAACAGGTCTCATCGATGAATACGCACTGGCCACTCATCCCATTATATTGGGCTCAGGAATGCCAATCTTCACTGGTGCCGAGATACCATTTTACCTCAAGTTGGTGGAATCGAAATCTTTCCCCGGAGGAGTCATCGCTAATACTTACCGCGTATAGGATTTGTAAACTAACATGCCTCGTTTTTCCTCGCTGCACTGCTCCTATGCTCTCAGCGAAACAAGCTCATCTTTTTTGGTGGATAAGTCTGGACTGTCCTGGAGAAATTTTCTTTAATGACTGACCAGCCTTCTCTGTTCCATACTTATGCCTCCCCCGTTACTGTCTCGGATAAATGCTCTTAATTATCCTCTTGAGCATTCATCCGTGATTCAAACTCCGTTAAACTGATATGGTTAAAGTTTCAAAAACTGAAACTGTTTTTCTTACGTTACAATCAGAAACTTTGTACCATGACTGAAAGACTACAACCAAAGAGTTTATTTTTAGCTTACGCTGCGCTTGCCTGGGTATGCCTCATCTGGGGCACCACCTATCTCGCCTTACGAATTGGTGTCACCCAGTTTCCGGCGTTTCTTTTCTCGGTGCTCCGCTTTCTGTTTGCGGGTCCTATTCTCATTATCCTTACACTAACCATTGGCAAGGCGAAATGGCCAGACCGCAAAACGTTAATCAACCAGGCCATTAGTGGTTTGCTGATGGTCACATTTGGTATTGCTATTGTTGGATGGTCAGAGAAATATATCTCCAGTGGTGTAGCAGCAGTGATCTGTTCCATCATGCCTATCTGGACTATTCTTATCAACATCGTAGCCAATAAAGATGAACGTCCAAACTGGCTCATCATATTAGGATTAGCAACCGGCCTTAGCGGCATTCTTTTAATATTTGCTGAACACCTTACCGAGTTCTCTGACGGAAATTATCGCCTGGGAATCATATTAACATTTTGTGCTAATCTATGCTGGGCTATTGGTAGTGTCTACATCAAAAAGAAAAATCAAAACACAAACCCTTTCCTTAATGCGGGATTGCAAATGTTGTTTGGTGGAATTTTTCTCATCCCTTTAAGTTTAATATTTGACGATTACAGCACCATTCAATGGTCATCTGAAATCATTGGTACGTTGGCGTATATGATTTTGATAGGTTCAGTATCGGCTTATGCTTGTTACTCATACGCTATTAAGAAATTGCCGATGACAATTGTTTCACTTTATGCGTACATCAATCCTATTGTTGCCGTGATCTTAGGTTGGTTGGTGTTAAGTGAAAAATTAAACTTGCGCATTGGCATTGCCATTGTTCTTACCATTGTAGGTATTTATATGGTTAATAAAGGTTATCAGTTACGAACACTGTGGCGGGCACAACTTTCGAAACAGTGAGATTTAAAGTTATGTTATAACACGGAGTTGCACGGAGAATGCACAGAGTTTCACAGAGAATATTTTGGGTCCAGTCATCCCTCTCCCCCGGAGAGGGACCGAGGGTGAGGCCAAAAAACAAAGTCTTTAAATCAATCAAATAAACCACCTTCAGATGAACATAAAGCTTGCCACCACCGATCAGGATATTTTATCATGCTGGAAAGTTATCCATGCCCTACGCCCGCATTTGAAGGAAGATGATTTTCTAAAGACCATCAAAGAAATGATTGGTGAAGGATATCAATTGGCATTCGTTGAAGACGGTGGTGCGGCGGCGTCTGCTATTGGCTTTCGGTATTTGCAATATCTCTTCAATGGCAAACACATTTATATTGATGATCTGTCAACCTTACCTGAACATCGTGGCAAAGGTTATGGAGGTAAGCTTCTGGATTATGTTTTTGATATCGCGAAGAAAAAAGGATATGGCGTGGTAACATTAGATTCAGGTCATCAACGCTTTGATGCACATCGCTTATACCTGAACAAAGGCTTTACCATTTCGTCACATCATTTTACAAAGACAATTTAGAGCCTCACCTTAGTCCCTCTCCTTTGGAGAAGGGTTGGGATGAGACCACATTTTGAACTAATAAATTAATACTTCATGAATCAATCGACCACCATCGATGTCATAGATTACAAGCCCGAGCATCAACCCTGGTTCGAGAAGTTGAATCGTGCGTGGATAGAAAAATTTTTCTGGATGGAGCCCATTGATTTTGATGTGTTGCAAAATCCGGATACGCATATCATCAATAAAGGTGGTGCTATACTTATGGCTACGCACAATGATGCCATCGCTGCAACGTGCGCACTTAAGTTTGTATCGCCTGGAGTTTATGAATTCACAAAGATGGCTGTTGATGAACAACTCCAGGGTGTTGGCATAGGCAAAGTACTTGCACTCGCTGCGATCGAAAAAGCAAAAGAAATGGGTGCGCATACCATCATACTTTTTTCAAGCCGGAAACTAAAACCGGCAATTGCATTATACAGAAAACTTGGGTTTCGCGAAGTACCTGTAGATGGAGTATATAAACGTAGTGACATTAAAATGAGACTATCACTAACAGACAACGCTGATAATTTTGTGCTGGACATTCGTCGTGCAACACTTAACGATGCGTTGCTGCTGACTACACTAGGAGCTTCAACATTTGAAGAAACTTTTCGTGAGCAGAACACGGCAGAGGATATGAAGCTCTACCTCGAAAATAATTTCACCGTTCAAAAGCTGGAACAGGAAATACAGGAAGAAGGAAATATTTTTCTGCTTGCCTTCGACGATCAGAATGCTGCTGGTTTTGTAAAGCTGAGACCTGGCGTTGAAAAACCAGAAGGTCTTGATGATGCTAATGCTTTTGAACTGGAACGCATCTATGTTGCTAAAGATTATTTCGGCAAAAAAGTCGCCCATGCTCTTATGGAAGCCAGCCTTGATCTTGCAAAAAGTCTGGGTTACAAAACACTGTGGCTTGGGGTATGGGAAGAAAATTACAGGGCACTTGCATTTTATGACAAGTGGGGCTTTGAAAAGTTTGGAAGTCATCCGTTCTTGCTGGGCACTGATTTACAAACCGATCTATTACTGAAAAAGAAATTATGAGTGACCTTGTATTTAAAGACGCAACATTAGAAGACCTGACGCGCATTGTAGAAATCTATAACACAACCGTTGCTGGTCGCATGGTGACAGCAGACACTGAGCCCGTAACTATTGAAAGCAGACTGCGCTGGTTTCATGAACATTCACCAGACAGAAGACCGCTTTGGATTATTGAAGATCGTAATAAGATGATTGTTGGCTGGGCAAGCTTTCAATCTTTTTACGGCCGACCTGCCTACAACGCAACGACCGAAATCAGCATTTATCTTGATCCATCGGCACGTGGCAAAGGCATTGGCAAAATGGTATTGAAGTATGCTATGGACAACTGTGGTAAATATGGAATTAAAACATTGCTTGGTTTCATCTTTGCGCACAATGAACCCAGCATTAAATTATTTGAACAGGCTGGCTTTACAGAGTGGGCGAACTTGCCCAACATCGCCGTGCTTGATGGTATAGAACGAAGTCTCATCATTCTTGGAAAACGAATAACCCCATAAATTAATCATGCAAAAAATATCATGGCTTGATCGTCAACTTACTTTTGGTTTGCCTATTGGCATGTTACCCTTTTATCTCGAACGCATGGACGGAACATATACACGCCTGCAAGCTAAAGTAAAAGGTATAGATGAATCAGTACTCTCAAACCAACTTGATGGCAAGTGGAGTATAAAACAAAACATTGGCCATCTGGCCGAAGTTGATGAAATCTCATTGATTCGTATTGAAGAAATGTTGAATGGCATTTCGCCCATGACATCGGCTGTGTTTGAGAACAAGCAGGACTTCAATGCTCAATCCATTGAAGATGTGCTTAATTACTTTCTGAAATCGCGTCAGCAAAGTCAGAAGAGGTTCAGAAGTTTGAATGATGTTGAACTGACAAAATCATCTGTGCATCCACGATTCAAACTCCTGATGACACCAGTAGATTTAGCGTGGTTTCATGCCGAGCATGATGACCATCACCTGGTGAGAATAAATGAAATACTGGCAGCACTTTCCAAATAGAACTATGTATACGCCAAAGCATTTTCAGAATCATAATACTGCCGAGATTAAGGAATTTATCCGGCAGCATGGTTTTGGTATCCTGGTAAGTCAGGGTACAGAATGCTTACAGGCAACGCACATACCACTGGAGCTATCAGCAGATGAAACTAAACTTACCGCACATATCTCACGCGGTAATCCGCAATGGAAGAATATTGATAGCGTAAAAGAAGTGCTCGCTATTTTTAGCGGACCTCATAGCTACATTTCATCTTCGTGGTACAATCATGAAAATGTTCCAACCTGGAATTACATTGCTGTACATGTTTATGGCACCATTCGCATCATAGAAGGTGAAGCACTTCGTGATTCTTTAAAACACCTGGTTGATAAATATGAAAAAGATTCTGAAAAGCCTGTATCACTTGAATCGCTTTCACCTGATTATGTAAATCGTTCTCTCCAGGGTATTGTTGGATTGGAGATAACCATTACAAGAATAGAAGCTTCATACAAGCTGTCACAAAATCGTGATGATGAAAA
>DATJHZ010000411.1:0-4038 GCA_035493595.1 Cyclobacteriaceae bacterium
TGTGCCTACATTTACTAGAAAAGACTACTGCATTTATTTCTTTGCAGTTAAGATCTTAGAGAATGAAATTGCTGAAAATAGAACTCAAGGAACTGATTATTCCGGTGAAAGTGAGCCATTATTCTGGCGCAAAGTGAGCCACCCTGATTTGCTTTGATAAAGCTAAGATTTATTTTTTGATTTTTCTTTGCGTAGGGATTCCCCCTTGAGTTCGATCTTGTTTGCATTGGCTGACAATCTGTCCATGATAGCATCGGCAAGGGTTGGTTCGTTGATGTATTCGAACCAACTTTTGATTGGTAGCTGCGAGGTGATGATAATTGATTTTTTTCCGTATCTGTCTTCAAGGATTTGCAGCAGTGCTAAACGCGTTGTGCTGTCAAGGGGATGAAGTCCAAAATCATCCAGGATGATGAGTTGATTCTTTTCGATCTGGTTGAGAAGTTTCACATAATTTCCTTCAAGCTTGGATTGATTAATTTTTTCGAGGAACCGTGTCATACCGAGATAGAGTACTTTGTATCCAAGACTACAGGCCAATCTTCCAAGGGCGCAGGCCAGATAACTTTTTCCGCAGCCAGTGGCGCCGGTGATCAAAATATTTTCTGCCCGCTCAATAAAATTACCATCGGCAAAATACAGCAGTTGCTCTTTGGTAAAATTTCTGTTATCTGAACATTGAACGTTTTCCAGCACAGCATTATAGCGAAGTTTACTGAGTCGCAGATACATTTGTGTGCGCTGGTGACTGCGGTGCTGAAGCTCTGCTTCGGTAAGACGCGCTACGGCCTGATGAAGTGTAAGCTGATCATGAACGGGTAATGAAAGCAGCGATTGATATGCCTGCATCATCCCCTTGAGTTTGAGTTGTTTTAACTGGTCGACAGTTTCTTGTGTGTTCATAATTTATTTGTTAGTAATAATTTTCTGGTCCTCTGATGTTGTCATGACGGGGAACGACAGCGGTGTTTTCCTGCATTGATAGCTGGCGGTCTGTGCCGTTGCTTAAGATTGCGCTGATGCTGCGATAGGTGATTGAAGCGCCGAGCAGTGCGCGTTGTGATGCGGCTTCGAGTCTGCTGTTCCCATACTTTTCTTTGAGACGAAGCAGACCGACGCAGGCATTATAAGTTTGTTCGGTAAATTGTTTTGAGTTCAGAATATGTTCGATGACTTTTTTAAAATGCTCACCAACATGGCCGGCCTTGTCCATGAAGTAATTCTGATCCCATCCCATGCTCTGCGAGTAGTGCAAATGTTTTTCCGGCATGTGAACATCTTGTGTTGTATGGACATGTTTTCGGTAATCTCTTTTATGAAGCGCAATGCGATTAAGACCATCATAAATTTCTACAACCTGTGCGTCGTAAATTATTTTAACCCGCTTGCCTATGCAGCGAAAGGGAACGCTGTAATGATGCCAGTCCTGTCCCAGTGTTACATGATAATTTTTCTGAACCTTTGCGTCAGCAGAATATTTCAGTTCAAAAGGTTTAAGCGGAAGTGGTTTGAGTGAAGTCTTCTCTGCGAGATGAAGATCATAACGGCTAAAATCTTTCTTCTGGAACAACGCCTGATTATGTTCATGAAGACATTGGTTCACGGCAACCTTTAATTCTTCAAGACTAAAAAATGTTTTGTCACGCAGGGGCGCATAGATTCTTTTATAAGCAAGATCTACAGCTTTCTCTACGGTAGCTTTGTCGCGGGGTCTGGCTACACGCGCAGCCAGAAAAGTAGTGTTGTAATGAACAGACCACTGATTGATTAGTTCAGTGAAAGCTGGTTCATAACGGTTAGCAGATTTAACAACCTGTTTCATGTTGTCGCTAACAATGTGAACAGGAACGCCTCCAAAATATTCTACACATTTATTCAGAGAAGACACCAGTTGTTCCATGCCTGCATTCACCAAAGGTTCTGCGTAGGTATAACCACTATGAGGAAGAACACCAATCAGTACAGGGCAATAAATAACTTCTCCGGTTTGTCTGTCAACGTAACTTAGTTTCTGTCCTGCAAAATCAATCTCTGCTTTGTCACCAGCTATGTGATCAAAATGCATTACTGCCGAATGAATGCGCTGATGATTACCAAGATGAAAACAAAACTGCTGATATGAGTATGCATCTGCTTCAAGCCTGCAGTATTCTCTCCACAGCAACAGACGTGTTACCCCAGTGCGGTTAAGTTCTTTTAAATATTCGGGTAGACGCGGCGCAAGGCGCTCATAGCGATTGTCTTTCAGTGGAACAGACCGGTCAGAAGTAATGCATTGGTTGAGTTCATGATCGCCGAGCAGGAGTAATTTCTTAACCGGCTGGCCAGTCTTTACGATCTTCACGCAATAGTCTTGAACAGTATTGCGGCTTATATCAACTTCGCGCGCAATTCTGCGCTGGGAAAAACCCCGATCAAGGAGTTGAAGTATTTTTCTGATTTGCAACATAGTGATGGTTTTGTTGGCCATAGCTTCAGCTTAAAAAAGCGCGAAGGTATGTTAGCAAATCAGGGTGGCTCACTTTGTGCCGGAATGGCAGACATGATCTCTAAAAATTATTTTAAAAGTGGCTCACTTTGCTCCGGAATAGTGGCTCACTTTCGTCCGGAATCGCTGGCTCACTTTGCTTCGGAATCGGTGGCTCAGTTTAGACCGGAATAGTCACTACTGTCTTCATTACTTAAGCAACTTCTATCTAAGGGCTTAAAATCAATTTAATCTGGCGATAATTCTGTGATGAAAAGACACACTACATTTTTTTATAGACATATTCTATAACATCCTCTTCAGAAGAATCCGCATCCGGATATGTTGTTGTGGATGTACTTTTGATCAGGAGACCTTCGTCATTATATGTATTCTTTATTTCAGTGGTGGAGTAGATTTTGTCGTCGCTACCTTTCGCTATTTCTGAAGTATAGTTGTTTGGGAAAATCGGAACAGCGAAGGGTATATCATAATAATCGATAGGATCGCCTAAGCCAAATAGTGGATTGACATGATCATCATACGTCCGTTCGTAACTGTTTGTGATCGTACCGCTATTGGTATCGGTTAAGGTAATTTTGGTTGCATTGTTTCTTGTGTCATATTCAAAGCTTGCAGCAATATTTGCAGACGCATCTTCTGCTTTTAGAATTTGATTGTTGGCCCAGGTCACTTTCAGTACTTCCTCTTCTCCCAAGTCGTTGTTAGGCACGATATGTACTTCCATCAGATTATTATTGCCATCGTAAACGAACGATCTGGTTGAATAAAGCGTGTCTCTCACGTATTCTTTTATTAACGTGATCTTGCCCTGGACATAGGTGTAATCGAGGTGGACGAGTAGTTGCCCTGCAACATGTATATCACATCTCTGTAAAGTTCCATCAGAACGATAGATATATTCGTCTGCTTCGTCAAATGCACTTGTTGTTACCTTGCTGAGAACCGTTTTGTTTTTGGTCTCTTCGTGGTGGCATGAGATGGTGATTAAAAGAATAACAAGAAAGACCAAGGGGCGTGCATTCATTTTGGATTAACGTTGCGTGTATGTAATTACAAATATAAACGATTTTTCTCTGGCAATTAATCAACCCGCAATGCCAGGCGAGATAGATGCATTGCATAACACCCTGGATAATGACGGACTTCCGTTCTCCTGGGAGACAGCATCCCTTCTATCAGGATTTTTGGAACAGAAAAGGGCTTCTCTCTGAGACAGGTGAGAAGAAAAAAGCTTTTTATGTTTTGAAAAACTTTTATGATAAGAAGGAGGGATTGAATAGGTAATGACTGAAAATCAGCCAGTATGAAAGTTCAATTTATTTAAGCGTTGTGAATTGAACCTCATCTCCGTAAACTGTAAATGAATCGGTGATGACATACGCCCGCACGTAACAAATTTTATTTGCTGGCAAGTTGTATAACGCTGCATCAAAATTCCCTGTCCCTGACATCGCGCCAAGCGAAATTTTATCGGAGTTGGTAACGTTTGGTAACGTGTTCGCCGAATATGCGAAGCCATGGTCCGTGGCGTTGAATGTTGAGGAGGT
>DATJHZ010000412.1:0-6384 GCA_035493595.1 Cyclobacteriaceae bacterium
GATTCCAGTGCCTTCTTATGAATATGATTATCCTGAAAAACAGAATGTGCATCTGGAACTCGGTATGAAATTCAACTACCTTATTTTCTCAGTTAAGGATAAAAGATAATTATAGTCAGCTTTTTCTCCACCAGCCGAGAAGATTCTGCGAGGAAAGGATTTAAAGTATTGGCCGCAATTCATAACACCCTATTTTTAGGCAGTTCGTTCCGAATCATTACGCACGTCGTTCAAATTATTAATCTTTGCAATTTGGCAGAATTATCATAAACGAATAATTCTATAAGCTGGATGAACCCCATCTCGTGCGAAACTTAGAGGTTGTGTAAATTACTGCGCAGCGCGAAATCAATCCGGCACAACCGGATTGATTCCAGGAGACCCCTATGACTAAAGCAATTGACTAAGCAATGCTTTTCATTGCCTGCGTTTTTATATATTGTAAACAAATACGCCAGCAATCCCCCGCTCTTTTTGTTTCAGTGGTGATAGTAGGCAAGACCATATTTTCTTAACCTATGAACGTTCGCCTCACATCAGATCAAAAAATTAAAATTCTTAACTCAACAGACATTTTTAAGATTATGCAGCAAATATTGTTGCGTGAAAATAAGATCAGAAGAAACCAGGAACACTTTTGGGTTATAGGTCTTAACAATGCACACAAAATACTTTTCATAGAATTGGTTAGCTTAGGTGCTACCAACCGCGTAGAGGTTGCACCACCTGAAGTATTTCGTGTGGCCATTTATAAATCTGCTTTAAGAATGGTAATGGTTCACAACCATCCCAGCGGTGCATTGGAAGTTTCTGAAGCTGACAAAAATTTTACAGACCGCATGCTCAAATCGGGCACCATGCTTAACATAGAAGTGATAGACCATTTAGTAATTACTGAAGAAGGCTATACCAGTTTTTCAGATACAGGTTTACTGTATGATCTTAAGCGCAACGGCAATTATGAAATTGTTGAAAAAGGTCATAAAGCTCAACTCGAGAAGATAAGGCGAGAAGCTGAAAGAGAAAAAGAGTTGTTAGAGATAGCTAAAAAGTTTAAGAAAGCTGGCGTTGATGTTAAGATAATTCAACAAGCAACAGGGCTTAAGAAAGCAATAATTAATAAATTAAAATAGATAATAAAGATATAGGCAATATTGCTTATATATGAATATTGGGCGCAATGTTGCGGGAGACGACATGATAAAGAAAACAATTAAAGACACCGACCCAGAAGTTTTAATCTCACATTTGAGAGCTGAGATTGGAGACCTTATTGACTCGTGGATTTTATACCGACACTTTAAATTGACAGGTCAAAAATTGCAGACTGACGACATTCTCGCTGACTCGAAAAATAAAGAATTATACTTTCTTTACTTGGTGACAGGAAAATTTAGAGATGACATGATTACTAGAGTAGCCGAGCTCGGAGATAAGAAAGTTGGACAGTTGACATTTCATTTTGCAACAAGGAAATTCAAAGCATTAGAGTCAGAGGTGGATACATTTGAGAAATTCGTCAAGGACAATAAATTTACCGACAGGAGAAACAATTTCATTAGCCATAAAAATCTAAAGCCTACATGGACTGAGAATAAAGCTCCTGACAGAATTAGTTATAAAACTATGACTAAGGCCATTGCCATGGCGATAAGGTTAATGAAGAAATTTGACGAACTTCATTACGGCATTAAGATTAGACGGCAATGGCAACTTATAAGAAAAAGCAGGTATGAATTCTCAGTTTCTAGAAAAGCTGAGTACATTATAATGCCTCTGATAGTTGACACGAATGGAGTGTGAAATCAACAAAGGCAGAGTAATTTTATTAAATATCTTACTCCAAATAATATGAGAGTGAAATTGCTAATTACCGCCATTATTATAAAGTGTTTTTCATACTCACATGCTCAACAACTAAGCGTTGATGAAACAATCTTTTATATTAAAATCTTGGTAAGCAAATATTCTACGCCAAATAATCAAAATGAATTTAGTTTTGATAAGTTAAATGAGATTAAGAATCTTGGTTTGACAATTTCCGAATACGGCAAGATTGAATTAACATTTAACGAATCTCGCACTGATTTTTTGCCTGGTTCAGCAAGTAGGGAGGTGGTCTCTATAATTACTTTTAAGCTAAAGGATTTAGAAACTGTCTCCGTCTTTAACGGATCTAAAATTAGTTTTAGTTCACATGGGGACGCAATTGAAGTAAGGTATGATTGGAATAATCCTGATAAAAAGAAATATTTCATTTCAAGCAGCTTAGCTATCGATTTGCTTCTACCCTTAGAAGCCAATGAGAAATGTGTAAATGCTTTTAAATATCTTTTCAGTATTGCTGGAAACGATCCGAGTTATAGTAAATTAGATAGTGATCCATTTTCCAAAGATCAGTTCCGTGAAAATGAAAACATTATTAGTAGTGGAGTACAAAGCGTAAATAAAATACCTTTTAAAAGTAATGGTGGTGACCTTGCAGCAGTTAGCGTAAGTCTTAGCGGCAATTCAAAGAGTATAATTATAGATGATATGATTATAGACTCTGGAGCTTCAGATATATCCATTTCATCATCCACAGAGAGAGAGTTAATTAATAAAGGTTTGATTACGAAAGAAAACTATATTGAGAGGGGTTTATATAAACTTGCAGACGGTAGTATCGTTAGTGCAAGGCGCCTAAAAATTCCCTATGTTAAGATTGGTGCTTTTAGCGTTAAAGATGTGGTGTGTGGAGTAAGCCCAACAGGGGATGTTCATCTTCTTGGCAAGTCATTTTTAAATAGATTTTCAAAGTGGTCAATTGATAACATAAATAAGAAATTGGTCTTGGAAAAATAAATTGTTAGTATAAACAAGAAAATCGCTTAATGGAAAATCCAACTGAAAGCAGTTTCAATATCAATGCCCTAACGAATGAGCATTATGGTTTGTTAATAAAAAGGGCGGTAGAGCTTTATCAGGAAGTTGGAATGGATATTGAAAATATAACGTACAAGAAAAATCCAATTGTGGAAAGTTTTGAATACGTAAAGGCATCAGTCAATAAACCACAAGAATTTGAGGCAGAGATGTTTCATTTTCACGCAAAGCTTTTAAAGGATTTATTCGAAATCAGAAAACATAGTGAAAAAGATTTTAAAAATTACGTTGAAAAGATTTGGCAGCCCAACATTGGGATTGGACTTTATGGAGAAAAATTTGAAATCCATACCTATGCCCAGTTAATCAAATTAAATTATCCTTTTATTAAGCAAAAGGATGGCGATGGGCCTGACTTCAGACTTACGTTTAACAATGAGCATATCTTCATAGAATGCGGGACTGCTCAGTTTGTCGATGGGACAGTGCCTGATTTCATTCGAAAATTGGAAGCTGTATTCGCTGAAAAAAATTCAAAGAGTTATGTTGACCATAATGTTGCGCTTTGGATAAATGTTTCCGATATGTCTTACCATTATACTATTGAAAATGGTAACATAATCGATTCTCTGCTCCGAGAGTTTGCAGAGGATAAAATTCCTATTCTACGTTATGGCTGCTTATTTTTTTACTATCCAGCCATTTCTCTTCTCTCCAGTCGTGGAAAGGGATGTGTCGTTTATGAAAAGTCAGATAAAATAGCTATTGGGTTGGAGAGTTTCATGACTAATTTACGTAGGTCAGTTGATGTGCATGAAGACTTTCTATTACTCAGGAAACCTTAGAGTATTTAAATTTGAAATAGAAATGCCCCTCTCCTACTCAGTCTTTGTTGGTGTTCATCACCACAAACGTATAAACAGGATAATAAAATAATTTCAGTTAAAGATAACAAGGTGTAACAAATGATTGAGATCGATCAAAGTATTAAGACTACTCTCAAAGATGTTGTCACCGACAACAATTCTCAACGCTTGACAATTCTCACCAACGATGGACTGAGAATAGTGATCATCATCCCGCATAACGTCTTTGAGTGGTTTATAGACGTCTTTGACAGTCAGAACAAAAAAGTACATACAAATTGGACGGATCATTATGGAGACACTGAAAAAAACCTAAAGATTGAAATGAAGAAGTCGGTGGAAGGATTTATTCAAACTGTTACCCGATACCCTGTGCGCATAGTTATGCACGACAAGTCCAATAGATCAATCCTGCAAGTCTGTAAAGATGAAGTGTGGACTGACAACATCTATTGACAGAATATCGCTATAAGTCATACCATAGAAACATGTTGGCTCTCTGCCTTTGGTGGTGTTCTTCACCAACAAACGTACATGAACTGGATAATGCATAAAATAATTTCAGTTAAGGTTTAATGCAGTGTCGTAGTTTTGAGTGCTTTTTGATGAAGAACGCCAACAAGGGCAGGAGTCAAAGGAGAACAAGTTTTAAAAGAGAAGACAAAAGATTGAAGAAGAATGAAGGTATCTGATGATAATTCCATCAATTACGAGAAGTTACGAGATGACAATCTTGATTTAGGGATATTGGCTAAAGGAGGAATAAGCTTATACTTCAACATGGGAGTTTTAGATTATGACTTAAAACTCCTTTCAGAAAAAAGGTATAATCTAATAGAGTTTGACGGCACATTCATAACAAGCGCAATCGAATTGCATTTTGACTTACAACAAAAACTGAAATTCCCTGGCTATTACGGAAGAAACTTTGATGCATTGGTCGACTGTTTAAGAGATTTTAAAGCAGATGAGAATGGAACTGCACTCATCTTTAGAAAATTAAATGCACTTAACCTCAAATCTTTAGTTCATCTACTCGACATTTTCAGCAATTGCTCAAGGTCTGAATTAGTATATGGCCGTAAACTGATTGTCTTAATTCAAGTAGACAACAAGAAATTCAATATCCCAGAGCCCATTGGTTCAATTAATTTTCGACTTTGGAATGACAAGGAGTGGTTTGAATCAGATAGACGATAGAGTCCTCCGATCTCGCGCGGAACTAATTATTTTCTTTTTTCAATTCCTTCAAATTATTTAACAACACTATACCGGAGATTACACCTCTGGGGCAAATTCATAATCATACATTTTATATAAGATAGGTTACGCCTCTGACATACGACTGTATAAGGATATGTGTCTTATAATAATAAGGCCCCCACTCTACCGCAAGGTTTAGCACAGCGTAACTTGTGGTTGTACTGAGTCAAATTTTTAACTTGAGCATGTATCAAAGAGTTCTGCGCAAGATTAGGTCAGTTCTGTACTTGCACACAAGACAAAGTTGCCTCGATCATCTCGCGACATCTTTGCATCATCACCTGCCCATCAACTGTACTATGTTGTCCGATGATAACCGTTAAATTATTACAATAGAAGACAGTATAAGAGCCAACTCTTGGCCCTTCATCAACAACAACGTAATCTATTTGTTTGGCTTCATTCAAGCCAAATTTGGTTGTTCGAATCTCGCTGTATACAGGTTTGATTTGGGCATCGGAGGCATAGACTGAGTTTAGTCCATCTACGTAATTTTGAATTTCCCAATCAAGATCAGAACGACACGGTATCCAAACCACCGAGAATTTTGCATATATATTCTTGTCTCTACTATATATAGGAATGTAAGTTACTTGGTTTTTCTTGTAGGTATTAGATCTACCAATTCGGAAGGCTTGGGTGATCTTAAAATTTAGTCCCTTATCTTGATATAATGCCTTCGGAACACTCGAACATGAAAAAACAAAAATTAGGACGACAGATAAAATTCCAAGTCTGGTAATCATTAATTCAAGGTTATCATTCTTAACGTTCTCTAATCAATTACTTACACTTAATAAAAAAGCCACCCGTTAATACAGGTAGCCTTCTCATTTTCAATATCACATTTCAAGTTTCAAAATTTCAAATCAGGTTTACATTACTCCCAATCCGAAACTTGAAATCAAAAATCTGAAATTTATTTTATCCCAACTTATCCAAAACCTCCATCACTTCTTTCACAGCCTTGCGGCTTGATTCAAGCAATGCACGCTCTTCGCCATTAAGATCGAGTTCAATTACTCTTTCAACACCGTTCTTGCCAAGAATAACTGGTACGCCGAGGTAGCAATCTTTAATGCCATACTCGCCTTCTAACTTAATACATACCGGGAACACTCTGCGTTGATCTTTAACGATGGCTTCAACCATCTGAGCTGCTGCCGAACCCGGTGCATACCAGGCTGAAGTACCCATAAGTTTCACCAACTCACCTCCACCTACTTTTGTTCTTTCAAGAATAGCTGTAAGCTTATCTTTGTCGATCAGTTCAGTTACAGGTATACCACCTACAGTAGTGTAACGTGGTAGCGGAACCATGGTATCACCATGACCACCCATTAACACAGCCTGAATATCTTTAGGAGAAACGTTTAATGCTTCAGCTAAG
>DATJHZ010000413.1:0-9953 GCA_035493595.1 Cyclobacteriaceae bacterium
AAAGAAGGAAATGCTTTTGGCAGTCATGAAATTACATTGCTTGCTGTTGGTAATGTCGTAGCTTTTGTTGTTGGTATACTGGCTATTAAATCATTCATTAGCTTCCTTACCAAACATGGCTTTAAGTGGTTTGGTTACTACCGCATTGTGTTGGGTGCGGTTATTCTGATACTTTACTATTTTGGTATGCAGCTTTCCATCGTGTAATGGAAGAAAGAAAGAAACAAGAAGGACGTATTCTCTTAGTTGACAAGCCCTATAAATGGACTTCGTTTGCTGTTGTCAATAAACTACGCTACAGATTTAGGATTAAGAAGATTGGTCATGCAGGAACACTTGATCCATTAGCAACAGGTCTCCTCATTATTTGCACTCACAATATGACCAAGCGAATTGAGGATTTCATGGGTCTTGAGAAAGAGTATACAGGCAAATTCACCATTGGAAGTGTTACTGCTTCGCATGATTTAGAAACTCCTGTATCAGAACCAAAAGATATTTCATCTATCACAGACGAACTTATTCACGTTACTGTAAAATCTTTAACCGGTAGAATAAGTCAACTCCCACCGGCGCACTCTGCGATACGCGTTGGCGGCAAACGTGCTTATGATTTTGCACGTGAAGGAAAAGAAATCATATTGTCTCCCCGCGAAGTTGAAATCAAGGAGTTTGAAATAACATCAATAGCTTTACCCGTTATTGGTTTTAGAATAGTGTGTTCAAAGGGAACATATATACGAAGCCTTGCGCGTGATCTTGGCGAAAAACTGGGCGTTGGTGCTTATCTTTCGGAACTTTGTCGTACACGCATTGGCCCCTATAAACTTAGCGATGCACAAACCATAGAGGAGGCTACAGCATGAAGATTTATCATGGCATTGATGATTTTGTTCGCTTAGATTACGCTGTAGTCACCAGCGGCACTTTTGATGGCGTGCATGCTGGTCATCACCAAATTCTGCAACGCCTTCAGGAAATCGCCACGCAAAATAATGGAGAGACAGTAGTCATCACATTCTGGCCACATCCCCGTCTCGTATTACATCCGGAAGACGATAGCTTAAAACTGCTAAATACATTTGAAGAAAAAGCTGAGTTGCTTAAAGAGCACGGCGTAAAACATCTTATCCGAATACCTTTCACTAAAGAGTTTTCACAACTTACGTCAGAAGAATTCATTGATAAAATTCTGGTATCAACCATCGGCACAAAGAAACTTGTTATTGGTTACGATCATCGTTTTGGCAAGAACAGAGAAGGAAGCTTTGAGCAACTAAAACTTAATGCGCCAAAGTATGGCTTCGATGTTGAAGAGATTCCACGACAGGATATTGATCATGTTGGGGTAAGTTCAACTAAAATACGACAGGCCTTAGAAACAGGTGATTTGGAAACTGCAAATCATCTCATCGGTAGACCTTATAGTGTAACGGGTCGCGTGATAAAGGGTGATAAAATTGGAAGACTCATGGGCTTCCCAACGGCTAATATTGAAGTTGACACCAAGTATAAACTCATACCTTGTGATGGCATCTATGCCGTAACAGTGAGCTATGAAAATAACATCTTTAAGGGCATGCTTTACATTGGCAATCGTCCTACTATTAACGGCCTGCAGCGCAATATCGAAGTTAATATTTTTGATTTTGATAAGGAGATCTATGGTGAATCAATCACCGTTTATTTTCACACGCTGATACGAGGTGATATTAAGTTTAATGATCTTGAAGAATTGAAGCTGCAACTTCACAAGGATAAAATTGATGCATTGAGATTGCTTGATAGTATAGATCGTTAGTCATTCGTCATTAGGCGTAGTTAATAGAAGTAAATCTAAAATTGTAAATTGAACTTATGGAAAAACCATTGTGGTCACCATCAGCGCAGTTTGTTAAGGATGCCAATCTTCAGCATTACATTCAATGGCTTCAGAAAAACAGAGGCCTCTCTTTTCATGACTACCAGGAACTTTGGCAATGGTCAGTGGATAACACTGCTGAATTCTGGAAAAGTCTCTGGGAGTATTTCAATATACTTCACGATGGCGAGATTAAAAATATTCTGACTGGCGATCAAATGCCTTTCATAAGTTGGTTTGAGGGAACACGCCTTAATTACGCCGAGCATGTTTTTAGAAAATCAACCGATGTACAACCTGCTATCATTCATCAATCAGAAGATGGTAATCCGATAGAAATAAGCTGGCAAGAACTTACTGACCAGACTGCCTCAATACGGGATTGTCTTAAACAACTTGGAATAAAAAAAGATGATCGCATTGCAGCCTACATGCCATGTATACCAGAAGCAACTGTTGCATTCCTGGCTGCTAATGCAATAGGCGCTATCTGGTCAAGCTGCTCACCTGACTTTGGTGTTAACGCTGTTATCGATCGCTTCTCCCAGATAGAACCGAAAGTATTATTTGCTGTAGATTATTATTGCTATGGTGGTAAAACATTCGAGCGAGCAGATGTTGTTGCTGAACTCGTCAAGGCTATTCCGTCAATAGAAAAAGTTATATTGCTAAGTTCGAAGAATACTATTGCGGAAAATTATATTCATTGGAAGGATGCGAGCGGGAAAAGAAATTTATCACTGACATTTGAACGTGTGCCTTTCAGTCATCCTATCTGGGTTTTATATTCATCAGGTACAACAGGTTTGCCGAAAGCCATAACGCATAGTCATGGTGGAATACTGCTTGAACAACTGAAGTACGGAACCTTTCATAACAATTTCAAACCTGGCGAACGATGCTTCTGGTATACTACTACCGGATGGATGATGTGGAATTACATCCATGGTAGTCTGTTGGCAGGTGCAACTATGGTACTGTATGATGGCAGCCCGGGCTATCCAAATCTTACTGCTCTTTGGAAATTTATTCAGGATGCGCAGATAAATCATTTTGGTACCAGTGCTAGTTTTATTCTGGCTAATATGAAAGAGCAATTAAAGCCATCAACATTATTTGATTTATCTTCCCTCCGATCCATTGGATCAACAGGAAGTACACTACCTGAAGAAGGCTTTAACTGGATCTATCAGGAAGTCAAGCAAGACTTGTGGTTAGCCTCTATGAGTGGCGGTACAGATGTGTGCAGTGCCTTTGTCGGAGGCAATCCGTTATGGCCGGTATACGCTGGTGAAATTCAATGTCGAGCACTAGGCTGTAACCTCAATGCTTTTACAGAAGATGGAGAACCCATATTCAATGAGGTTGGCGAAATGGTGATATCCTCTCCTATGCCATCTATGCCCATTTACTTTTGGAATGATCCAGATTACAAACGCTACAAAGAAAGTTACTTTGAAATGTTTCCTAATGTTTGGCGTCATGGTGATTGGATAAAGATAACACAGCATCAAGGCATTATTATTTATGGACGGTCAGATGCTACTTTAAACCGCGGTGGCATTCGTATAGGAACAAGTGAAGTTTATCGTGCTGTTGATAAAGTACCTGAAGTGAAGGACAGTATTGTTATTTGCCTGGAGAAAAAAGGTGGTGAATTCTGGATGCCACTCTTCGTGGTGATGAAGGAAGGTTATGAATTAACATTTGAGATCAAAAAAAAGATAAACCAAACCATCCGCCAGGAGTTTACGCCGCGGCACGTACCAGATGAAATTATTGCTGTGCCTGATATTCCATATACAATCAGTGGCAAAAAAACGGAGATGCCAGTTAAGAAAATTTTAGCAGGTAAAAACCCAACGGAAGTACTGGCCAGCGGGTCATTAAAAAATCCTGAATCAATGACTTTTTTTATTAATCTTGTAAAGGAAAGTAATCCTCTTTCGTAGCAGGATGACTCTAAAAATATTTTAATAGCATGAGCTTAAAAGGTGGCGCACAGAATGTATGGCAGAAGGTTAAGAGGCTATTCATTATATTATTTTTATCGCAACTCATCTATATCATCATTTTGAAATGGGTAAATCCACCGATAACCGTAACACAGATCGGTAGCCTTCTAGAAGGCAATGGATTGAAAAGAGATTACGTAGACAAGAAAGACATGTCACCCTATGCAGCGCTTAGTGTCATTGCTGCAGAAGATCAGTTATTCCCCGATCATAATGGTTTTGATATTAAAAGCATCAAAAAAGCGATGCAGAATAATAGCAAAAAGAAGAAACGCCTAAAGGGTGCTTCAACCATTAGTCAGCAGGTAGCAAAAAATGTTTTTCTCTGGCAAGGCAGAAGCTGGATTAGAAAAGGTCTTGAAGTCTATTTTACATTTATGATTGAACTGATCTGGGGAAAGGAAAGAATTCTCGAAATGTATTTAAATGTAGTTGAAATGGGAAAGGGTGTTTTTGGTATTGAAGCTGCCGCCCAGAAATATTTCAAAAAACCGGCCTTAAAACTCACGCGTGGAGAATGCGCCATGATAGCAGCATCTCTTCCCAATCCTAAAAAATATACAGTAAAGCCAGTATCAGCATACGTAACAAAACGATCTCCCTGGGTGAAAAACCAGATGAATAACCTGGAGCCTGATCCTGACATCAGATTACTTATCTTTACCAAACCTTCATCAAACTGAAGCTATGAATAAATCTTATCTCGCCACTGTAGTATATCGTACGATAAAATTATCTGTTGCGTATTGCATTTTATTTTCTCTCCTTCTCTTGTCATCATGCGGCAAAAAAGGAACTACAACAGAGACTGCGTATGATAGCCTTGCTATTAAGTATACCATCATCAGTACACTTGCGCACGATCCAAAGGCTTTTACACAAGGCTTAGTTATCTTCAATAATAAAATTCTTGAAAGCACTGGTCAGGATGATTCTTGGATTGCTGAAGTTAATCCTGCGTCGGGCGAGCAGGATAAAAAAGTAACACTGAATGAACAGTATTTTGGAGAAGGTATTACTGTTTTAAATAACAAGATCTACCAACTCACATGGACATCGAAAGTTGGATTTATCTATGATGCATCTACTTACAAACAACTTGGCGAGTTCACGTATGCTACACAAGGATGGGGCATAACAAATGATGGTAAGAACTTAATCATGAGTGATGGCAGTGAGAAACTTTACTTTCTAGACACTACGACTTTAAAAGTTAATCATTCTATTATTGTGATGGATGGTAATTCACCCATTAAAAAACTAAATGAGCTAGAGTATATCAATGGGGCTGTTTATGCAAATATATGGGAAACACCTTTGATCGTGAAAATTGATCCTGCTACTGGCAAAGTTATTGGAAGACTTGATCTTTCTTTAATAACAAGTGAGATCCATCAATTATATCCAGGTGCGGATGTACTCAATGGCATTGCATATGATGCCAATTCGAAAGCTATACTCGTTACAGGAAAGTTTTGGCCAAAAGCCTATCTGCTTAAAATAAAATAGGCTACTTAAACTAGTTCGCCAACTGGAGCTCTATATTAAAAGTTGTTCCTTTATTGATTTGAGTTTCAAACCATATCTTTCCGTTCATTTGTTCAATAGCCTGTTTTGCTATTGCCAAGCCAAGACCTGAACCTGATTTCTTTGTACTAAAGTGAGGCACAAAAACTTTGCTCTCATGATCCTTATCAATTCCAGTTCCATTATCAGCGAACTTTATAAGACATGCATTATTATCAACTTCAATAGAAATAATAACATGAATTGGAACGCCTGACCGTAATGCCTGAGTAGCATTCAGAATGATATTTGAAAATGTCCTTCCGAGCAATTGTTCATCACCCAAAACAAACAACTCTTTGATTTGTGGTTTGAAGTGAAGCTTATTTCCCTGGTTGTGCAAATCTACAATTCGTCTTAAAAGTCCAATCAATTCAAGTCTCTGAACAACGGGCTCAGGCATTTTTGCAAATGAACTGAATGACGAAGCAATGTCATTCAACGTATCAACTTGTATAAGTAAAGAGTTTAATGCCTTCTCGGTTTTCTCAGTTGAATTAGAACCGTTTTGAATAGAACGTTCAAGCTGCTGAAGCGTGAGCTTCATGGGTGTTAATGGATTTTTAATTTCATGGGCAACCTGTTGCGCCATCTCACGCCAAGCACGTTCACGTTGCGTCTGTTCAAGTTCCGCCTTGCTCTCACTTAACTTAAAAAGCATCTTGTTATACTCTCTGGCCATCAGCCCTATTTCATCTGAAGCATTCCATTTTAATGGTTGATTGATTTCTGTTAATGATGTTTTACTAAGAGACTGCGTAATAAATCTCAACGGAAAAGTAAGCCACTCCGAAACCAGATAAGAAAGCAACAACAGCACAATAAAAATGGCAGCAAAAATATTTAAGATATTGGTAAAGATTGTAATCTGTACTTTCTCAAGTGAGTAAGCAGATTGAAAAAATGGTATCGCCAAAATTCCAATCAGTTTTCCGCTTTGCGCCGATTTAAGCGCAGCATAAGAAACGAAGTACTTGAGCAAGCCTACCTGTTCCTGTTCAATGAATAAGGTCTCTCCATTTTTTATTTTCTCTATTGCTGCAGGATTTATGTAAGTAGATAATAAACTGTTTTCAAAGATCTGTGGCTGACTGGTTGACATTAATTTGCCTTGAACTGTATAAACGTTAGCATCAAGGTTCGTTAGCTTCGCGAGGTTTGTTAACTGATTTTCAAAGTCAGGTTGATTCTCATTGTAATATTTCATGAAAGCATCCAGATAAACTGAGATCTGGTCGCCGAACACTTCTGTCTTGTTCAGATACTCTTCATCTAATTGCCTTTTTGAAGATTGACTGGTAAGTCCGAGTGTGGTGACACTGGCAACAATTAATGGAAAGAAAAATGCAAGATTTAAAAATAATTGAATGCGTGCAGCAAAAACTAATTTCTCTCCTCTGAAATAATTGATAATTCCTAAGGCTACGAAGAGAAGAAGAATTATCAACAGGCCTGAGACCAGCAAGAATGAAAAGTTAGAAACAATAAAACTGAAAGAAGGCAATTTAGATGACACTACTGCAGCTCTCCCTATTTCATCTTCCTGTGCAATATGAATATAACCAGATTCCTTTATTCCTGTATTGTACAAATCTCCTTTACCAAGCCAGCTCCTATTAAATAACCCCTCGTAATTAAAATCACCTGAGCTAAATACAATTTCTTTGTTTGAAAAAACAGCGTAACTCAAATCTTCTGTCTTATAGAATTGTCGAAATCGGTTATCCACTAACAACTCAGGATAAACATTATCAGGAATAATTTTCTTTAAGGAGAGTTCTATTACCACATACCCGCTTATCGCGTTTCTTCTGTTAATTGGTACAATGACGAGATACTTCTGTGTAACATCAGCAGAGGGACTGTTGATGAAGTGTACTTCTTTGTATTCCGTTTGAAAAGCCTCTTGATTATAAGTATTGATCAGTTCAGTAAAAGAACTTGTTAAGTGATTGTTATAAGGTGTTCCATCGGAATTATACAATAAGATATCCACATCATACTTATTGAAGTAGCTAGGCAGAAAGAACTGTCTTATCTTTTGACGAACGGCATCCTTGCTAAAAAAAGGACTACTCATTCGAAGTTTAACGAAACCATCTCTTTGAATTTTTAATGAGGTTTCGTGCAACAGGTATTCACCAAAGTTATCTTTATCAATTAAGAAATTGGTTGCAAACCGAAACTGATTTTCTGTTTTCTCTTTTTCACCAAAATATTTTATACAGAAAGCTCCGTTAAGCGAAGTGAAAGAAATAAAGGCAAACAGATAAGCAAAGGTTGTATACCCGATCTTATCAAAGCTCCGGTAGAGTCTTAAAGTATATACCAATCCAAAATAAACGAGACTAGTGAACAGTGACGACCAATATGTTTGATGTGAATACAAGTTGATGGCGACAAAAATTATTATACCAAGAATTGCACAGATGAGAGATTGAATCCACTTCTTTGTTGTGAACAGATTCTCTATGAAAACATGCGAAAACAAGAATGAGCATGCCCACGAAATCATAATAGCTACAAAAGAAACTATTCTCAGTAAATCAAAGTGGAGTGACTGAGCTATATCAAGCGGAATGGATGAATTGTTATAGAGTGTTTGGATTACAACAAAAGGGTATAGGCCTGCAAAAAGAAAGCAAAGAATGGAGAATACAGTTTTTGCTGTGTTAGAAACAAATGAACTTGATTCTTTTAAGTATATCTGCAGTGATGCCCTGTTATTAAACAAATAGTAACATAGTGCGAGAATAACCAATTCATTCAAAATCAGATCGCCCAATGATGAATTGTAGTTAGAAGATGCAAAATATTTAGGATCAAAAATTCTGGTATGGATTAGGGAGGAAGGAAAATCAAAGACTACCATCAAAATCCGAATTCCAAATAATGCTACAACTAAAAATAAGAAGCCATAAGCTTTGCCTCTGTTTTTTACATTCGGCAGCGTCTTATAGATTAAAAACACCAGGCAGCAAATGGATAAAAATAAAAGCACTGCAGCGGTTAAACGGTTTCGTTCATGCAGCAAATATGTATCTGTTGGAGTAGTTATTTTAAAAATGCTATTACCACGGATTGTTATTGGAAAGCCTGATGAGGAACCTGGCTCAAGAATTCTGACATTACCTTGAGGAAAGATTTCTTTATTCCACTGTGGCTGTAAGTAGTTATTCTGAATTTTAAATCCAGTATAAAGAGGAAGGACTGCCAGTAGAAATCCATCACTATCTATTTTCCATTTCCGAATGACATAATCGCCATTTGATGTTTTTAATAATTTAAGAGTAAAATTACTTTCAACATCCTGAAGCGTTGGCACAAATCGATTATCATTCCAACTCACCAATTCACCTCGATTAAAAACAAAGAAACTGCCATGAGTTACCGGAGGCAAATTCATTTCAGATTCTCTGGAGCCTTCTATGATAGAATTTGCTTCGTGCTCAATCTTCTGTAACTCGAAAAGGAGTTTACTGGTAATCTTTCGTGTAATTGATTCAGGTGAAACATTCTGAAAGGAAAAGTACGTAGCAACCAGTCCACTAAGCAGAAAGGATAAAAAAAGAAAGAGTGGAATAAATAACTTTGACTTCAACGTAAATCACAAAAGGTGTTTACGAAGTTAATGAAAAAACCAAGGACTCAGCCCGGGTTTAAAATACAATTAGGGCCTTAACCTTAGGGCTTCGGGATCGTAACCAATCCCTCCAAAGAAATATAAATATACAATTCTTGAATAGCGGTAATTCAGCGGAGCAATCAGAATCATAAATCCAATAACGCTCACCATATAAACCCAGTCAGGCGGATTGAAGAGGTAATAAAGAGTAAGGCTTATTGCAAGCATACAGGCTATAGTTATTCCATAACCAACGTACATTGCTCCCTGATAAAATCCAGGTTCGGGTTCAAGCCTCACCTCGCACATGGGGCAAGCCATATTCATGGCATTGAATTTTGTGATTTTGGAGATAGAGACAGGATAAGTAAAAATATCACCCTCTCGGCATCTTGGGCATTTACCTTGCAGTAAGCCCGCTACGTAAGATCTTTTTGCCATTTGCTTTGCTTGACCGATACCAGAGAAAACCTAACGTCATAATAGCTAGATATGGCATTACCAGTAAATACAAAATACCAACATTAAGTCCTGCAGCTATGCCTGGCTTACCATTGCTAAAGTTATTCTCAACCGTAGCCCGACACATAGCACATTGCGCCTGAACGGAAACAGAAACTATACACATCCACAAACAGCTTAATACGAATTTTGTTTTCATACTCTTCTATTTATAATATGGGCTTATCATCAAGTAAACAATTACACCTGTAACGGCAACATACAACCAAATTGGAAATGTAATCTTTGCCAACGCCTTATGCTTTTGAAAATTACCCCGCAATGCTCTTACAAACGTAAAAAGTACTAATGGAATAATGGCTATAGAAAGAACTATGTGGGTTACTAAAATAAACAAATAAATATAACGAAGAATTCCATCACC
>DATJHZ010000414.1:0-5496 GCA_035493595.1 Cyclobacteriaceae bacterium
GCTTAAGAAAGCTGAAAAGATCAGCGTTAAATAAAGTAAGGATTTCATGCGAGGTTTGTTTACAATTCGATTTACTATTTTCCGTTGATAAACTTTTTACCGCCGATCAAATAAGTAGTGTGCTGCTTTCCGGCAGAATCGCCTTAAATACCTCATTAATTTTAGGTTACTGATGGGTTCTGTTATTTTTGATGTTCAGGAGGTTATGGAAAGTAAATCGAGGCAAATTATTCTACATGTAATCGGGTGTCTGGCATTTTTGTCAATACCATTACTGTTTGCCCCAGGCCCATCTATATCCTGGCACATGCTGACAATTGTCCCGACACAACGCGAACTGTTTTCAAATGTGCTGATGATCGGGTTCTTTTATCTTTGCACGTATGTATTGATTCCACGTTTATATTTCAATAAAAACTTTGCGCTGTTTTCGATTCTGGCTGTGTTGTGTTACCTCACCATAACCTTGTTACCCTATACGTTGATTCCTGACACTTTTCCACATGGTACGGGAATGATGAGTGCAGACAACGGCACGCCCGCAATGCCTGACCGACGATTGGAGTTACCTATTATTTTTGAATTTGGTCACAATCTGCTTCGCTTCCTGGTGGTGTTCTTTATATCGCTCACCATGAGTGTATCCGCACAATGGCAAAAAACGCAGCAGGAAAAAATGAAAGCAGAAGTCTCTTTCTTAAAAGCACAGATCAATCCACATTTTTTGTTCAACACCCTGAATAGCATTTACTCACTGGCTTTGCTTAAATCTGATAAAACCGCAGATGCCATTGTTAAGCTCTCTGAAATGATGCGCTACGTTATTAATGAGGCTGATAAAGATTTTGTATCGCTTGAGAAAGAAATTACCTATATCAATGACTATATTGTATTACAGGAAAACAGGTTTGGCAAATCCATTAACCTGTCATTTTCAGTAACAGGAGATTTACGTGGAAAAAAGATTGCACCGTTAATTCTCATTACTTTTGTTGAGAATGCTTTTAAGTACGGTGTTAATGCAGAAGATGAGGAGTCGGTTATATCTATTAAAATTGCAGTGGTGGGAAGCGAATTGATCATGGATGTTGCAAACAAGAAAGTTGTTGTTCAGCTTAACATGACAGAGCAGAGCGGTAAAGGTATCCGCAATGCCAAAGAGCGACTCAATGTTTTATACCCATCAAGTTATATTCTGACGATTAACGACACGCCTGAAGACTTTTCAGTTTCATTAAGATTATTATTAACATGATAAAAGCTATAGCAGTTGATGATGAAGTGCCTGCACTAAGCGTTATGGAAAGCTTTTGCAGCAAAGTTGATTTTATTTCGTTGGAAAAGACGTTCAATAAACCCAACGAAGCCTTACGTTACCTGGATAAATTTCCGGTTGATCTTTTGTTTCTGGATATCAATATGCCTTCGCTTACAGGGATTGAGTTTTACAAGAACGTAAAGCAAAATACCATGGTAGTGTTTACCACTGCCTATAGCGAATTTGCTGTTGAAGGATTTAACCTGAAGGCCGTTGATTATTTATTAAAGCCTTTTACGTTTGATCGGTTTAATCAGGCCGTGAGCAAAGTTCATGAGTATTTTAATCTAACACAGCAAAAAGCGGTTAACGATCAAATTTATCTTTACATTCGTGCCGACTACAGTCTTCGTAAAATAGCCATCACTGATATTTTGTTTATTGAAGGTCTTGATGATTATTTAAAGATTCATCTTCAGAATCAGAAACCCATTGTTGCCCGCATGACCATGAAGACCATGCAGGAAAAACTTCCGGCCAATTTGTTTGTAAGAGTACATCGTTCGTTCATAGTGCCGTTAAGTCGCATAGAAAATATCCGCAATAAGATTATTGCAATAGGAGGTGAGTCAATACCGATTGGAGCAAGCTATGAGGAGGCATTCTTGAAGATGCTTAAATGATTTCATTCTTATTTTGAAATCATAGTGAGAGATCGTAAATCTGAAATAGAACAGGAGTTGTAAAATTTTAATCTATGGAACGAAAAGAATTTTTGAAACAACTGGGAATGACAGGCTTGCTGATGCCCTTGTTTGTTACCTGTAAGTCAGACGATCCTTCTAAGTCTGGTTCATGCACAGTTACAGATTCAGAGACTGCGGGACCGTTTCCTACCAAGAGTCCTTCAACATTAGAAATGACCGACATTCGTTCTGACAGAACCGGAGTTGCGTTTACAATTAAGATTACCATTCAAAATAAAAATAACAGCTGTGCTGCCCTGGCCGATGCCATAGTTGATATCTGGCATTGCGATAGAGATGGATACTATTCAGAATATGGAGGCAGCGGTATGCAAACTGTTGATATGACGGCTGTACACTTTTTACGTGGCAGACAAATAACGGATAGTAATGGCCTGGTTGGATTCACTTCTATTTTTCCAGGATGGTATTCCGGAAGAGCACCTCACATTCACGTTCATATCTATAATTCTTCAGGTCAGTCATTGCTCGTTACACAGATAGCCTTTCCTACCAGTGTATGTGATACAGTGTACACAACAGCAACCAGTTTCTATACCAAAGGAAAACAAGATACATCGAACACCAGCGACAGTGTTTTTTCAGACTCACTGAATAACGAACTGGGTACCGTAACCGGAAATATCACAGACGGCTATTTACTTACCAAGACTATCATCGTAAGCGCCTGATGAATAATAAAATCTCAAGTTGTTAGAGAGATCGGAAAACATAGAATCCGAAATCTGAAATCTTAAAATATCCCTATCGCAATAATTGCACCCATCCTTTATAAGTCTTCTTCTTAGCACCAGCTTTAATCATATCGAAGTTCACTTCTGCTTCGTAGAAATAGACGCCTGTGCTTAATTCATTATTGTTATTATCTTTTCCGTTCCAGTTGATATAGATAGAATTATCTCCTCCTGAATGATATCTGTAAACCTCTCGTCCCCAACGATTAAACACCTTGAATGATATTGATTTTACAAATCGGGGACACCAGGCTGGATCATGTGCCAGGCATTCATCATTTGAGGTTAGTGTAAGATTATTATACCCGCTGCTAAAATAATCATTGCAACCATCAGCGTTTGGTGTGAATACATTAGGAAGTTTAAAGAACGGGCAATTGTCGTTGCAAATCGGATCGCTTAACGGACCTTCCTGTCCGCGACTATCTACGGCCGAAATTTTATAACAACGTGCGTATGATGGCAGATCATATTCAATAAAAAGAGTATCCAGTTTTCCTGAAGAGATGAGTTTATATTCACCATCAGTTTCAGATGTAGCATAAATGTTAAATGATTGAATATCTGAACGACAATCCTCATCATAGGAAGGATCCCAGTATAGTGTGTTTGTCACCGTGCTGGCCGTACATGTTTCAGGATTAGCAACGTATGCTGCGCAATCCGGAGAAATGACAAAGCCCACGGGCTTGCAAGGCAATAAATTATTAATGGGATAAGTAGATACCATTTGAGAGAAATTATTCTGCAAGGCAATTTTAGGATTACCATACGTTCCTCTCGTTAGTACCTTGTAAGAGTAGAATTTATTCTCATCTACGCCAAGATCAGTATAATAAAAACCATTTTCGATAACATTAACGCTGTCGTATAACGTTAACACATCTTCCGGAGGATTACCAACGCCACGATATATTAAATGGTAAGGTCGAGCCTGAACTACATTAGACCAGGGAATGCTATCGCGCCACGCTAATTGAATCTGTTTTGTTCCGGGAATTGCAGTTAATCTTACTGAAGAAGCAACAGCAGAAGTATCGACAGGAATAAAATCACTGGCAGCTGCAGGTTTTGAATAAATTACAATTCTGTAATTAAAGATTTTCTCTTTTGAATTGACAGGAGTATCGAGAAATGTTGTGTCCTGAACGCGATCAGATACTTTTACAATGCTGGTATCTCCAACAAAACCATTGGCTCTGTAAATCTCATATTGATACGGTTTAGGAAATTGAGTTTCATTAATGTTAAACGGACTTCGCCAGCTGACACGGATCTGACCTTCAACATCTGTTTTCTCTACGCTTACATGTGTTATAACAGGCGCATCCGTCTGGATTGGTCCTACACATACTTCAGTTGAAACATAACTCTTCGTATCACTGATCAAGGCAACTAATCTGTAGCAGTATTGTGCTCCATCAGCTAAACCCAGATTGAAATTAGTATCAGTAAATGTTGTGTCAGTAGCTGCTACTTCATCTACCAGGATGTAACCTGAATGTGATGGTATACCAACAATACAATTGTCTGGTGTGTATTCATAAGAGCCCACTTTTCTCCAGATCTGAATTTTAGTGGCATTATCACAACTGTATTTTTCCCAGCTAAGAATTGCTGATTTATTCACAACATTGAGCACTACATCTTTCCATACAGGTGCAGGTGCTACAACTTTTACATTCCAGGTTTTATAGGTCACCAGTTTTACAGCGTCAGCATCTGTTGGATTGTCTGTAATCTTGAATACTACCTGGTAAGGTTGCTGACGTACGTGAATGCATTCTGTTTGCCAGTTTAATACAAGTTGTGCTGCAGGGTTTGAAGGCATAAACACGGCAGGGTTGGGTGTATAGGTTGCAGGACTTTTGTCGCTATCAAATTCAAGTATTTCAGAATACACTTCAATTTTTACTGGATCATTTTCTTTATCTGTTCCAAAAATAGTTTTGTTTAGCAATGTGCCTGCAAGAACGCAGGTATCACTTGGTATTGTCAGATCAGGACGGGTATTGGCGCAATCTGCAATAACAATTTGCATATCACGGACTGTTGTGCTAAGCATTACATATACACCAGCGCTAGTTTTTCGCCACTCTATAATTTTGAAAGCGATGTTGTATTCACCTTGCATCCAGGGAGCATCCCAGGTGACCAGACCTGTTAGTGCATCAATGCCAAAGGTTGGTGCTCCGGTGCCAGCTTCATTTGCTAGTGAGTAATTTTTTCCCGTATAGAATGATGCAGAGATAGGAGAGGTGTAACCCGTTTGTGATGTGGTACTGACATACGGAATAGTCATTTCATAGGAAAGACTATCGCCATCGCTATCATAAGCGCCTGCATTATGATAGAAAGTAGAACCCGGGCAACCTTTATCAACAGGAGGAACAGTTAATACTGGAAAATGATTGCAACCATAAGTGTTGTCAAGTACAACATCAACATAAGAAACGTACGCGGTATTTCCGGAGTCAGTTATGTTCAATATTCCTTTATTACGATGATCCTCAGCGTACATAATGCGATACGTGCCAGCAGTCTTATAGGTATGCGTTGTTGTATAGGTAGCCACGCTGATGTTCGTTCCAAGATCAGGTCTGAGTGTGCTTGTTACAGGAGACATTGTTTCTGTTGAACCATCACCAAATAAAATCTGTCCGTGTTCACCAAATTGAGTTGTGGAGTTTGAGTTAAGATATGCCGTAATAGTTATTTTAACCGTAAATCCTGTCGC
>DATJHZ010000415.1:0-14221 GCA_035493595.1 Cyclobacteriaceae bacterium
TTTACTTTCACCATTAAAATCTACGGTGAGATAGTCAAGCAAAAATTGGTTCTCGAAATTCTCTTTGATGGTTGATATATTATCGATGCGATTTTTACTAAGCATTGAAGCAAGCCCAACCACATAAAGCTGATTTTTAATGGAGGTGATATTATCTTGAGAGAGTGTGAGTGCGTAATAGAATTTCTTTTCAGGATTCTGTTCAGGCAACAGTGCACACAATGTTTTCTTGAGTTGAAGTACATCGTCTGGTAATACATCAGAAGAGAATTTTATATGAAGTGATCTCAGCTTTGCATCCCGATAGGTTATATCATGAAGCATATCCAGGTTTAGAATCTGAACATCTCTTCTCACGTTCATAACATCCTGCAAAACAAATAATGGAAGCGTTGTATTATCACCTTCCGTGAAAAGAATTGCACCGTCAGCCAATGACATCAACACATTGTAACTGTAGTTTAATAAAGATTGCGATAATTCATTCGACTGGAAAAGCCGTTGACTAAACTCCTTTCGGGTTGCATCCTGTAACATGTATTCATGAAAAAGAAGTAACGCTGCGTATGACGCCGGATGATCAGGGCGTTTAGCAAAAGCTTTGTTCAGATAATCTCCAGCATCGACAGAAAATCCTGCATTCCATCCTTTAACCAAATAAGATTCATAAGAATCAGGAATAACCTCTTGCATGTCGCTCACTATTTTATCGAGCTCCTGTTTTGACGCTTGCGCATATCGACTCGATAAATAATAATTTACCCAGGCTTCTGCATCTGTCCGACGGTGAGAAACACGATCATACCATTGCAATGATTGACTATTATACCAGTCAACAGATTCAATGATTCTGGTTTTAGGATATATTGTCTGAGGATTGTCGGCTGCCTGCAGACCAACTGGCAGCAGAAGTATGAGAGAAAGAATTACCTTTTTCATGTTCAGTTATTTTTCTCTCTGTACACATGAAATAGCTAAAGGTTCAATAGTTCACTAAATAAAATTATATCTCTGTGAATATGAATTCTTCTGAAGGATTAATACTGTTTCTAATATTTAGGCATAAAAAAAGGCCGTCTTGTGAGACGGCCCTTCCTAATAAATTCAGTTCAAATCTTACTGTGGCTTTTTGTCAAGCACATTAGCAGTAAAGGTAATTTGAGAACCGTCTGTGTTCGTAGCGTTAGAAACGATCGTAACAACCTTATTCTGTTTACCCATTTTACCAGCGCTGTTAAAGCCTAAGGTAATTTCACCCTTGCCTCCAGGAGGAATTGGCTCACGTGGCCAGCCCTTCGGTGTAGTACAACCGCAGCTAACCTGAACGTTAGTAATAACCAACGCTTCGTTACCTGTATTGGTGAACTTGAATGTCTTTTCTACTTTATCACCTTGATACATGTCACCAAAATCATGTGTAGCTTTTTCAAAGGTAATAACAGGGCCTGCTGCCTTCGATGCAGTTTGTGCGTAACTGCCGATAGCCAGACCAAGTGCTGCAATCAGAAACAAATACTTCTTCATACTTAGTTTTTTTTCAAATTTAACAACCTTAAACAACAATGCTGCCAGCCTTGTCGAAAATTCTGTTTTTTTAACTCATTTTTAACAATTGATGACAATTCCACCAAAAAACGAATATGGAACCTGAAATAAACCAGCAATACGGCAACCGGATCCGCGTTCGCGCCTGCGGCTTATGCTGGCATGACGGTCGTCTTTTAATGGTGAATCACACGGGATTACATAAAGGCGATTTCTGGGCTCCTCCCGGCGGCGGAATTGAGTTTGGCCAAACAGCTTCTGACACTGTAACTCGCGAATTTCTGGAAGAAACAGGAGTACAGGTAAAGCCCGGACCCTACCTGTTTTCTTGCGAATTTATCAATCCTCCACTGCATGCCCTGGAGCTTTTTTTCGAAGCTAATTATTTATCGGGTGAAGCGAAGACTGGCATTGATCCGGAGACTGACCTTCAACTTATCAGAGACGTACGTTGGATGACACCGGCAGATTTAAAGATGATACCCACAGAAAACCTCCACGGTATTTTCAAACATTGCAAAAACCCCGAGGATCTATTAAAAATGAAAGGCCTTTGGTCGATTTAAATGAACTGTAGGCCCGTTCACTTTTGTGATTTACCCTTTAAAATCTTTATTATTGTAGAATTAAAGTTTAAAAAGCATACGTTAGGTTTAATGTTTACCCGTTTCGGAAACTAAAAAAATTGCAAACTACTTCACTCTCGTACAAGCTTATCAAGAAAATCAAAGACGAACGTTTTGATGAAGAACTTATTCATCAATACCATCTCTTGATTGCCTTCAGCACCCGCGATGTTCAGGTAGTGATCATTGAACCAATCGAAAACAGAGTTTTACTTTTAGAGGATTACGTACTACCTGCTGTAAACTCACATCAAGAGTTAGTAAGCTTACTCTCACAGTTATTTGATGCGCACGCTTTGTTAAGAGCAGGCTTCTGGAAGAAGATTAAGATATCTATTAAAAATCAAAAGTTTGTGCAGGTGCCAACAGCGCTCTTTATACCAGAGAGCATGGCAGAATATCTTAAATTTAATGCACATGCTGAGGCTGATGATGATTTTATCGCTACCTCAAATCCCCAGGCAGAAGCTGTAACAATCTTTGCCATCAACAGAGAATTGAAAAACTGGTTGCTTTCTGTTTATCCTAACAATACACCAATCTTTGTACATCAGTCAGCTGCCTTAATTGAAGGTGTGTTAACCTTTGCTAAAAACAGATCTGACAATCCCCTATATATTTACGTTGACAGGTTCAAGCTTCACATACTTTCATGTTCTGGTGGAAAGCTGATCTATTACAATCAGTTTGCCATCAAGCAATTTTCAGATTATGTGAAATACATCATGCTGGTTATGAAATCACTCAACCTGAATCAGCAAACAAGCCAGGTTGTGTTGTGGGGATATATTGGTAAAAACTCTCCTCACTACCAGGAGTTTTACAAATACATTAACAATGTTATGTTCGGAGAACTACCCTCCTACCTTCATTTCAGCTATATGTTTGATGAAGTTCAGGAGCATCATTTCTTTGACACATACAGCATACATTTACTCGGCGAATAACAAATGACGAAGAAGATTGCGCTTTTTCCAGGTTCGTTTGATCCCTTCACCAAAGGTCATGAAGATATTGTTTTACGTGGCCTTAAAATCTTTGATGAGATTATCATAGCCATTGGCTATAACAGCAAAAAGAGTTCGCGCTACTTCGATCTTGAATTTATGCAGGAACGTATCAGCTCTGCATTTACAAAATACCCCAACATAAAAGTGGTTGTTTTTTCAGAACTTACAGCCGAGTATGCACGAAAAAACAATGCTCAATATTTGTTGAGAGGCCTTCGAAATACAACAGATTTTGAATATGAGAATAGTATCGCGCAGGTTAATCGCTATCTCAATGCAGAGCTTGAGTCTGTGTTCTTAATCACGTCACCTGAGTATGCTTCTATCAGCTCAACTATTATTCGTGAAGTACACAAATACCAAGGTGATGTTTCTAAATTTCTTCCCTACAAACTTTAGCGAATAGAGTTAATTTCCATCAACTCGTAGTATTGCTCAAATACATAACTGATGGATTTATATGAATGCTCAAGGGCATGATAAACTTCCTTGGGATTCATCCAGCGAACTTCTTCAATATCTTCTTCAATGCTGGGCTTCATGCGCGCATCGTCTATAATATCCATCACATACCACTTGGTCTTCTTAAGCATGGCACGCTTGTTCATGGTGTATGTATGCCATGTGGTACATATTTTTTTGCCGAGTTTCACCGTCACAGTACATTCTTCAAAAACTTCGCGCACAGCAGTTTCCTTGTACTTTTCTTTCTTTTCCTTCTTGCCCTTTGGTAAATCCCATTTCTTCATGCGGTATATCATCAGAAATTTATCTTTCTTACGAATAAGTCCGCCAGCAGCTTTCACTATTTTAAACTTGCTGCGCAAATACATTCTAATGGAATTATAATCTGTAGCCGACAACACCAGGGAGAGCAGGTTAGTTGGTACTTTGGAATTCAGAAAGTTCAATATCAGATCAAGATCAGACTCTTTTACATTCTTAACCCAAACATGATGGATTAATTTAGCCTGTGTAATGGGCTCACTAGCAGCATCTACAATATGATTTATTTTGCCTGCATCGAAATTCGCATCGGCTTTTAATATCTTGACGGGAACATCGTTGATAAAAATGATCATCTACAGCGCATTTACTTCTTAACCATGTTCGCAAAAGAGCAAATAATTTGGAAGGTGGCAAGCAGATTAGAAAGTTTTTGAAAAGTATTTAACACAGATGCGCTTTTCTGATCGTTGAACGCCTCATTTTTTTAGCTCATATTTGCTGTTTCAAAAATTGCGAATCATGCCCATTATCAAAGTTCAGGAAGAAACAGGCGCCAAAATAGCCTCCATGTTGCTTAAGATTCAAGCTATTAAACTCAGCATTGACAAACCCTTTACCTGGAGCTCAGGCTGGAAATCACCTATCTACTGCGATAACAGGCTGTCATTATCATATCCTGATGTACGCCGCGCCGTTTGTGAGGGGCTGGTAAATGCTATCAAAGAAAACTTCTTTACAGCAGAGTCTATTGCAGGTGTAGCCACGGCAGGTATTGCGCAAGGCGCACTGGTAGCTGAAGCCATGAACCTCCCCTTCCTTTATGTTCGCCCAAAGCCAAAAGATCATGGTATGGAAAACCTGATTGAAGGTAAAATAACCAAAGGACAGAAAGTTGTTGTTATTGAAGACTTGGTTTCAACTGGTGGAAGCTCACTTAAAGCAGCACAAGCTTTGAAAGAAGCCGGTTTTGAGGTGCTGGGTATGGTATCTATCTTCAACTATGGATTTGATGTGGCTTCACGTAATTTTTATGATGCTAATCTTTCACTCATTTCATTAAGCGATTATAGCTATTTATTGCGCTATGCATTAGATCAGAAATACATTACCGAAGAGGAAGCTATTTCCTTAAAAGCCTGGCGTGTTGATCCCGGCAACTGGAGAAAATAATGTCGAAACCCAACATCAATACATTTGCGCCCACAAGCCAGGTAAAAAAATCAGTCCGGCTAAATTCATTGGATAAGGGAAGCAGTGTAATTGTTATTGGTGCTGGTGCTTTTGGTGGATGGTCTGCCTTGTACCTGCAACGACTGGGTTTCAACGTGACATTAATCGATACCTGGGGTGCTGGCAATTCACGATCAAGCTCAGGCGATGAAACCCGGATAATTCGTTCTACCTACGGGGCTAACGAAACCTATTTCGATATGAATGTTCGTGCTCTTCAACTTTGGAAGGAGAACGAAAAACTGTTTGATAAAAAGCTGTTCTACAATACAGGTGTACTCTGGTTCTGCTACGAAGAAAAAACACCACTAGTTGATGACTCCATACCTTTCGCCCAAAAACATCAGGCAGATTATATTTATTTAACCAGGCAAGAACTGGCCAGGCAATATCCACTTGTACAGACTGATGATTTGCATCATGCTTTTTTAGATTCTCATGGCGGTTTATTAAAAGCACGTGAATCATGTCTGGCAGTTCAAGAAGCTTTTGTTAAAGAAGGCGGACGTTATATTCAGGCTCATGTTGTTCCCGGAAAAATTCAATTTGAAAAATTATCATCTATACATCTTTCAAATGGACTTGAATTAAAAGCTGATGCTTATCTGTTTGCCTGCGGCTCGTGGCTGGGTTCACTTTTTCCAGAACTTAAAGATGTTATTACCTGCACTCGGCAAGAAGTTTATTATGTAGGAGTGCCTTCAACCCATAGTCAGGAGTTTGAAAACTTTCCTACCTGGATAGATGTCGATGGAAAAGATTTCTATTATGGCATAGCTCATAATGGTGGTCGTGGATTTAAAATTGGTGTTGACAAACGGGGAGATAATTTCAACCCATCTGATGGCAACAGGATATTAAATCAAGAAGTGTTAGCAAAGGCATCCGAATTTCTTGCACACAGATTTCCTCTATTAAAAAATGCACCGTTACTTGAAAATCGTGTGTGCCCCTATGAGAATTCTCCTGATGGAAATTTCATCTTCGATCAACATCCTGAGGCTGACAATATTATTATTCTTGGTGGAGGATCAGGACATGGCTTCAAACATGGTCCTGCGTTAGGTGAACTTATAGCGAATGTTCTTCAGGGGAATGCTAAGGTTCCTGATATTTTTGCATTGAATAGATTCAGCAGTTGAGAATCATAGTCTGACAAAGTATCGACTACAATAACAAAAAGTGTAAAGCTTATTGGCTACTTTTATTAACTGCGAATGCAACTATCGTCTCTTACGAATGGTAATATTTTTACCTTTCTTCTTATCAGAAACACTCTTACCTTTTTTACGCTGATCATTTTTCAAATCAAACAAGTAAGCTACTGATACTCTCAACCCTTTGTTCCTTGATTGCAAAGGTTGTTGATAAAAGGTTCCATTGAATGTACCAGCATTGTTGTTTTTAGTCAAGTAAGTGCCTCCTACTTCATAACGCACTGTAAGCATAATTCTGCGAGAGGGTATAGGCTCAAAAATCAAACTTCCTGCAACATTCAATCCTAATTGTAATCTATTAGCTGATTGAACTGTCATTTCACTTGTTGAAGGATTCCCTCTTTTGAACGCAACATGATAATCAATTAGTCCTCCCTTCACATCCTCACGAATCTCATTACTTGAGGCATACCCTACCCCTCCGAGCCAATAGCTAACAAGAGGTCCTGCTCCTATATTATATTTAAATTCCTTATTTCCTCCCAGCTTACCTTTAAAATCAATCGCATAAATTATTGGCATCTCGATGTAACTAAGCCTGACTCTGTCTACTAATCCTTCGGCATGATTTAGAACATTGGTAGTTTTGCCTTCAATAAGTCTGCCTTTTGTACTATAAATTAGCGAAAGATGAAGGAAGTATCGCTTCTGAACCCTGAACCCTAAATGAGCACCGGCACTATAGCCAATGATAGGCGTAACCTTATATTGAGATCGTAAATCTCGGTCGTCAAATCTGGTCCATGACAAATTACCTCCTGCTTCAGGACCGATAAGAATTTGAGCTGAAGCTCCAGTTAAAAGAGCCAGATAAAAAAATGAGAGGCAAATCGCTTTCACCACAGTTAAAAAAGTTGCTCGAATAATCCGTAATTTAGATAAAATTTCGCTAAAAGGTTGCAATTAACTTTAACAACAGAGATTCTAAAATCTAAAAACGATGTATATTCGTAGGTTTCTTTGAATACCTGTTATTAAAAGGTAAAAGCAATTTTGCTTGTTAACGAGAAACAATAGGACATTTTTTAAAGCATGTGGCAGGTGTCCAAAGCCCTGTTTTTTAGTCACTTTTGTGCTTTTTGTCAGATTAAAGATAGTAAATGCGTAATTCATTTTGTGCTTGTGTAATTATAACACTATCAATGATCAGCTATTCAAAAAGCTGGGCACAAAACTATCCTGTCTATAATAGTTACTATATAAATCCATACTTATACAATCCTGCAGAAGTAGCTACAGATTATACGTATGTCTATATTAATCACAGACGGCAATGGCTTGGTGTTGAAGGAGCTCCAGTGGTGTCCACTATAAATATAAGCTCACAATTGCATGAAAGCAGAAGTGGCATCGGCGCAAAAATATCATCCTTTGAGAGAGGGCTTCTTAACACAACAGATGTATCGCTAACCTACGCCTATGGTGTGCCTGTTAGTGAAAAGAATCTGCTTTATTTTGGACTCTCCGGCGGAGCAATAAATACCACTGTTAACGGTGATCCAGCAGACCCTGCTGTAAGCCGATATCAATCCAATAATTTTCAACCGACTGGAAATTTTGGTCTTTTATACAGATCAGCTTCCGGTATTAACCTGGGTGTGGCGTTGCCACAACTTTTTGCAACGGCTTCTGCTATATCTTTCTCGCCTGTTGACAACATGATTTTCTCAGCTTATTACAGAAGAAAGGTAGAAGGTAAGATTGTGAGTAAAACAAAAAAGGGTGTTCGATCTAAAGTCAAAACTCACGAAACCAACGCACCTCTGGAACTTTACACGCTTTACAAATATTCAAAATTTGGAAATAGTCAGTTTGAGGTCATGGGTAAATTCAACCTGTCAGAACATTTCTGGCTGGGAGCGTTTTATAAACAGAGTTATGGCTTTGGTGCTATCACCGGTATTCAGGCAAATCATTTTATTTTCAGTTACGCCTATGAGCTTGGAGGCCAACCCGAACCTGGATTTTCATCCGGCACACATGAAATTCAACTCGGTATTCGATTAGGCAAACAAAAGATTTATAAGCGAAAAGCTCCGGTTTTACATTCCTTGCTTAAAGCACCAAGTACACAGCACGTAGCCCGATTCCAGCAAACAATTGAAGACACCGATCATGTCGAAAATCGAGAAGATTCTAAGAAGAAATATTATGTAGTTATAAAAGCATTTTCAGACTTTACAGGAGCAGATGTGTTTAAAAAGAAATTAATAACCGAGAAATACAATGCTGACATTTTCTATTACGAAAAAGACAAGAAATATTACGTGCACGTGATGGAAAGTGGCAAGTCAAGTGAGGCGTATGAGGAGGCCCGCAACCTGAAAAACTTCACAAAACTAAAGGAGGCCAAAGTATTGACTGTAATTCAAAAATAGCAGACGTTCAAATCTTTAGTTAAATTCGATGAATGAACCGAAAGACCGCTTTATCTGGGTTACAAGGCCAATGTATTCTTCCATTCATAAGGGCGGTGCGGTAATACTACCAATTAAGCACTGGTATTCCATTAAACTTAAAAAAGTTAATTAGATGAGAATAATAAACAGGTATGGGGCTTTTTTGATTTTAATTTTTGTTGGGCTGCTTCTTTCATCACCTCTGTTAGCCCAAAAACCCATTGTTAAAACCGTAGTAAGAAATACGGGCAGTATGGATAACCTGGTTTCCATATCAGGTCTGAATTTTGGTACTGATATGACCAAACTTGTTGTTTTTTTTGGCGGAGCAAAAGCTACACTGGTTTCGGCTTCTGATCAGCTTCTGGAAGTTCTGGTGCCTAATGGTGCTACCTTTAATTCTCTGACAGTTACCCGATTTCAAAGCACGCCTCCAGGACTTACTGCTTTTTCATCCAACCCGTTTCTTTTAAGTTTTGGTGGCCAGCACCCATTCAACACTGCCAATCTTGAAGCACAAAAAGATTACCCTGCAGAAAAAGGTCTTTATGAAATTTGCACCTGTGATTTTGATGGTGATAATGATCTAGACCTCGCTACCGCTAATAAAGAATCTACAAACGTTACTGTAGTTCAAAATACAAGTACACCGGGTACCATTAACTTTGCTGCTCCAACATTGATACCAATAGGCGCTAAGACCCTTCAAATACGTTGTGGCGACCTTAACGGTGATGGAATGGCTGATCTTATTGTGTCAGGCGGAGATGCCGGCAATCAACTTTTCATTCTTCAGAATCTGGGAGGAACCTTCAGTATGCAATCCATCGCTATGGATCTCGTAGGCGTATTGAATATAAGAATAGGCGACCTTGATCTGGATGGTAAGCCTGATTTAGTAGTTTCTCACTCTGATAATACTACACTGGAAGGAAAGGTATGGGTGCTTCAAAATCAAACGGTCAGCAGTGCCATTGTATTTTCGACACCTATCAGCTTTAAAGTCCCTGAAGCTGTTTCTACCGATGGTGTAGACATTGCCGATCTTGATGGAGATTCATACCCTGAAATTATTACCAGTCAAAGACAGGTGAATGCAAGTAATCTTTACATCATTAAAAATAATAGTTCGCCTGGCAATTTGGCACTCGGAGTCACAACCAAACTTACAGCTAAAGGTGTTGTTATTCATGTGAGGGCTGCAGACATGGACGGCGACCAGAAACCTGATATTGTGGTTACGCAAGTACTTAATTCTACGGTCTCTATTTTTCGAAACACAAGTACACTCTCAAATTTTACCTTCGATGCACCAGTAAGCTTCGCTACAGAAGCCAGCCCGTGGGGTATGGACCTTGGTGATCTTGATGGCGATGGAAAAGTTGATATAACAGTGTGCTCTGTAAACAAAACTAATCTTACCATTTTAAATAATGAAAGTGTAGGCAGCACCTTGTCATTTACAAAACTTCTGCAACCAACGCTGCAAATAAGCCGACATCCCCTTGTAGGCGACATTGATGGCGACGGTAAACCTGATATTGCATTCACCACGATAGATGACATAACACTTACCAAACAACGGGTTTCTGTGTTTAGAAATGGTACCTGTATGATTCCCCAGGTAAAGCCTGACACATTGCTTGCACTCTGCACAGGTACAGCTTTTAAGCTCTTCTCTAATGTTAGTAAAGGCTCAACCTATACATGGAAGAACACTACTACGAATACAGTCGTAGGAACGAATGATCCATTCTTTACTATACCCACAACAACAGCTTCATCAAGCAAATACGCTGTCACCATTTCACCACAAGCAGGAGGCATTAGTTGTCCAACTGCTTCTGCGGAAGTTACCGTGAATGTGAGCAATGGAACAGCTACTGCTCCAACTTTTGTTTCACCAACCGGTCCGATTTGTGTTGGAAGTACACTCAACCTGGAAGTAAAAAATGATGGTTTCAAGTATGTATGGAGCGGGCCAAATAATTATTCTGGCACTACATATAAGCCAGCACCTATCACTAATTTCCAAAGCAAAAATGCAGGACGTTATTATGTAAATGTGATGGATGCTCTGGGGTTATGCCTGGCACAGCGGAGCTCTATTGTTGTCGAGATCATCGACGCGCTTGACTTTTCTGTTTCTTTTCCAGGCACAGCGCTTACTTGCCTGGGATCCAAGAGTCTTGCTGTTTCACCTACACCAAGCTCTGCAACCTATCAGTGGTTTGAAAAGACAAGTGGTAATATAGGCGGAGCCACGTCCACAACGTTAAGCGTAACAGCCACAGGAGAATATGGTGTGCAGGTAACTTTACCCGGATGTAACCCTGCTAATACCACTCCCATAAAAATTTCTCTTGCGTCTGCTCCAATACCCGACTTCTCCTTTAGCCCTTCTCCTGCCTGCGCAGGACAGAATGTAAAATTTAAAAATCTAACTTCTATTGACAACCAACTGGATACCGTTCAAAACCCTTTGATCTACACATGGTCATTCGGAGACGGAACATCTAGTGATAAAAATCCGATTCATAAATACAGTGCCGCAACTACCGCCAGTATAACGCTAAAAGCTACTTACATGAATGGTGATGCTGCATGTGTCATGACATCAGGTGCACAATCCTTAATTGTCAATCCAGCACCTTCAGTATCTATTACAAATAGTTTAAATGAATATAATTTTTGCCCTGGCGATAGTCTTAAATTGGATATTATAGGAGGTCCCTTTGACTCCTATAAATGGAGCACTAACGAAATAAGTCCTTCCATTTATGTAAAGCTAGGAGGTAAATATAGTGCAGAGGTTGTAAGCGGAAGCTGTACATTAAATGCCGAGTCGCCTGTCGTTACAGTTAGTGAAACGTTACTTAGCGTTACTGCCACGCCCGAATCAATTGCGGAGGGTGCCAGCACCCAGTTAGAAGCGACTGGACTCCTTAGTTATACATGGTCACCAACAGATTTACTCTCAGACGCTTCACTTCCAAACCCGGTGGCGACACCTGCCACAACTACCACCTATATGGTAACAGGGCCTGATACGAATGGCTGCACTGAGACGGGCTCAATTCAGATAACAGTAAAAGGTGCATCTATTACCAGCAAATTAAATCCAAACAAATTACTTTCACCTAATGGACTTCCTCAATACAAACTATGGAACGTTGATAAAATTGAAGAATACCCACAATGTAGCGTTGCTATATATGATGATAAAGGCATTAAGGTTTACGAGGCTAAACCTTATAACAATGACTGGGATGGTACCTTCAAAGGCAGTCGATTACCAGATGGTGTCTACTATTATATTATTCGTTGCGATGGTGAAGAAGGTAAGCCTCGCAGTGGAAGTATTACATTACTTCGATGAACTGCAGACTAAAAAACTTCATTCTTTTGTAATCTGAGGTGCCTAACGGTCAATTGTCTGTAATTTTTTGGTAAAACCTACATCATCAGGTTACTTCGTATTTTAGTAAATTGATAAACGATTGAATACCCGTATTTATGCGGTTTTTGAAGCAGATTTTTAAACTTAAAGTACTATGAAGAAGTTATTGTTCTTGCTGGCGTTTTTGGCAACCTCTTACAGTTATGCCCAGGAAATTGGCAAATGTGGTGACGGAATAGATAACGATGGCGATGGCTTTATTGATTGCTACGACTCAGAGTGTTACTCTGACAATCTCTGTGCAGACTTCTTTATTGGTAAGGATGCCTCATGTGAAGCAAAGCCAGACACCTTCCCTCCTTTTACCATGCACTTAAAATATACTTCTGACAAGGGTACACATCACCCTAACAGACTTATCATTGGAGACGTTGATAATGATAATGTTCCTGAAATAGTTACAACATTTAGAGGAGAAAATTCTGGTGATGTAGACACTGGATTGAACCCAACCTCCGGATTTCTTAATATTTTCCAACCCATATTAGGATCATCTGTATTGAACCTTGACAAACAAATTGACATGGGTAAAGATGGATTATACCCAACCTATGAAGATATTGCTATGGCTGATATTGATGGTGATAAATCAGCTGATATCTTCGTCTTATGTAAAGACGTCGTTAAGGGCACAAATTCGAAAGGAGCCACTACTTACACCAATTATTTTAAAATAATGGCGTACGACAGTAAAACTGGTGCTCCAAAATGGATAGACAATTCAGGCCCAACTCCAAAAATAGCTCCAATAGATTTTTCTACTAATAACCCAGCTACGTTCGGCATTGCCGATTTTGATGGAGATGGCCTTTCGGAACTTTATGCAAAAGGATCTATTTATGATGCTCATACAGGAAAATTAATGGGTAGTGCAAAAGGTACTTTTAGCAATGGCCCAATTGCTGCCGATATAGATAACACATCACCGGGACTTGAACTTATAGTAGGTTGCAGTATTTATGGTGTTTCTATTAATCGCGGGACACTTACAGCAACGTTAAAACTCTTGAAGTCTGAACCTAACTATTATCCACGTGGAGCTTCCTCTCAAACCAGTATTGCTGATTTTAACCAGGACGGTCATTTAGATGTTCTAGCGGTGGGATGTTATGGAAGCGGTAATGACAACACAACTATTTTTTTCTGGGACGTATTTAACAATAAACTAAAATATTATAAGGATCCATATTTTGATCCTACAAAAGTACCTGTTCCTCTGCCCGGCTGGCCCAATGGAGCTGGGCGACTTAATCTGGCTGACATTGATGGCGATACACTTATGAATATTGTTTATGTATCCGCCAGTAATCTTGTTGCGCTAAAAGAAGTTTCAACAGGAACTGGACTTGCAGAACTTTGGCGTGATGCTGGTGTAGTTGAAAATACTTCGGGATATACGGGATGTACATTATTTGATTTTAACGCCGATGGAAAATCAGAAATTGTTTATCGTGATGAGGAATACCTATACATCTATACATCAACACAAGCGACTGGCTCAACTCCGGCTGGTTACACAAAAACTCAACAGATTTGTAAGTCCAGAACAGCATTTGAATATCCAATCGTAGCCGATGTAGATAATGATGGTCATGCCGAAATTTGTGTGACCTGCGCTGTAAGCGGAGCTGCAGGGGACCCTGCTTCACAAGGAAGAAATCTTAAACTCTTTGATGATGCTCAAATCCGAGTATTTGAGTCTGGTGATCCCATTAATGCTCCATGGGTTCCTGCTCGTAAAGTATGGAATCAGCATGGTTATTTTATTGTGAATGTTAACGATAATTTGACGATACCAACACATCAGCAGCTTAGTGAATTGGTTTTCAGTGGAAATGCTCCATGCAGAAATGGAGGAAAGAATAGACCATTTAATAGTTTTCTAAATCAAGCTCCTTATACTAATTCATATGGCTGTCCTCAGTATGCGGCACCCAACTTGACTTATCTGGCAGGCTCACTTGTGATCAACGCACCAACTTGTCCGGATAAAGATTTTACTGTT
>DATJHZ010000416.1:0-4524 GCA_035493595.1 Cyclobacteriaceae bacterium
CGATAGCCTGGTGGATAATACTAAGACTCTGATGCATTTCTTGCTGACGAACCATAAAGCGATCATATGTATCGCCTTGTGTTCCCACCGGTACAATGAAATCGAATTCCTCATAAGAAGAGTAAGGATTCATAACACGAACGTCGTAATCAACACCGGCGGCTCTCAGGTTTGGACCGGAGAAACTGTAAGCCAATGCCATCTCTGCTGAAAGTGGACCACAATTGATAGTGCGATCCATGAAGATTCTGTTACGTTCTAACAGATTGCTGAATTCCTTAAATGCAATAGGAAAGTCAATGAGGAATTGATCGATTTTATCCCAGGCCTTATCTGAGAAATTTCTTTCAAGACCGCCAATACGACCAATGTTGGTTGTTAAGCGTGCACCACAGATTTCTTCAAAGATTTCATAGATGCGTTCGCGATACTGAAACAGGTAAAGAAAGCCTGTAGTAGCACCAACGTCCTGCCCGATAATAGTATTGCAAATAATATGATCGGCGATACGCGATAACTCCATGATAATAACACGGAGATATTGAACACGTTTCGGGATTTCAATTCCTAATAATTTTTCAACTGTCATGTGCCAACCCATATTGTTGATGGGTGACGAGCAATAGTTGAGTCGATCGGTTATGGGTGTGATCTGATAGAATGGTCTGCGTTCTGCCAGCTTCTCAAATGCTCTGTGGATATAACCAATGGTAGGTGTTGCTTCAACGATAATCTCACCATCCATCTTCAACACATTTTGAAAAATACCGTGTGTTGCCGGGTGAGTTGGTCCAAGGTTAAGGTAAGAGTATTGTTTTTCTTCCTTTACCGGAATATCGCTTAGTGCGGATGTGTTTGTTGTTTGCTCCATAAACCTTATCGGCCGAACATCTTGTTATTTTTATCTTCACGAGTCTGGTCTTCAAGCGGATACTCCTTACGAAGCGGGAAGATGATCATGTCTTCTACATTCAGAATACGCTTCAGGTTAGGATGTCCTTCGAAGATCACACCAAAGAAATCGTATGTTTCACGCTCCATCCAGTTAGCCGCAGGAAATACTGTGGTTAATGTAGATGTAACGGGATTTTCTTCGGGTAAGTAAATTTTTAAGCGGATGCGTTTATTTGCAAAAAGATTATGCAACTGATACATCACGACAATGCTTTTCTGATCTGGAAAATGAATACCACTCAGCGTGGTTAAGTATTGATAGCGCTCCTGATCGTAAAGAAACTTAATGATGGAAATGATCTTTTCTGGTTTCAGGGTAATCGTCAGAAAATTGTAAGGAGACTCGATGTTAACAATCTCGTCAGCAAAATTTTCTTTGAGAACAGTGATGATTTTGTCTTCCGTTGAAACTTCTTCCATCTTATTCTATTCCGTATTTGTTAAGCATAGCTTTATACTCTGCGGAATCTCTGCGACGAAGCGATTCAGATTCCACCAACTTTTGAATATTTAAAATACCGTCAATGATCTGTTCAGGGCGTGGAGGGCAACCTGGTACATAAACATCAACCGGAATAATTCTATCAATACCTTGTAGTACGCTGTAAGTGTCGAAGATACCACCGCTGGAAGCACAGGCTCCTACAGAAAGTACCCAACGCGGCTCAGCCATTTGTTCATACACCTGGCGAAGGATTGGCCCCATCTTTTTAGCGATGGTACCCATTACCATAAGCAAATCGGCCTGGCGAGGTGAGAAGCTAAGACGCTCAGCGCCAAAGCGCGCGAGGTCATAATGAGAACCCATGGTTGCCATGAATTCAATGCCACAACAAGATGTGGCAAATGGCAACGGCCAGATTGAGTTCTTTCGGGCCATTCCTACCGCTTTTTCAAGACTGGTAGCAAAAAAGCCAGCACCTTCAATCCCATCCGGGGCTTCTGATACTTTTACATTATTTAAGGATACGGTTTCCATATTATTCCCACGTCAACGCGCCTCTTTTAATTAGATAGAAAAATCCGACAAGCAATAATGCTATAAAGACCACCATTTCGATAAGTCCTGCCATGCCCAACTCTTTGAAAAGAACTGCCCATGGATACATAAAGATCACTTCGACATCAAAAAGAACGAAGAGAATTGCCACAAGGAAGTATTTGATATTGAAAGGAATGCGGGCATTACCCTGGGGCTCAATGCCACACTCAAAGGATTCAAGTTTGACCTTTGTCTTTCGGAGAGGTCCGAGTAAATGTGTTCCAAACAACGTCAACCCTACAAAACCAACCGCCACAAGAAACATCAGGGCGATGGGCAAATATTCCATTACATGTTGCTCATCCATATGTTATAGGTTAAGGACTATGCCTTTGCGGCCCCAAAGATCAAAATTTTTTGGTTTTTACCCTCAATTTCGCAGAATCTATTTTTTAAACGGTCATACTTTTTCACTGTTTCTATGCGATTTGAACGTACACAATCTCTAAAATCTAGTTATTCTGTAGATTCATTCTTAATAACAAAAGTGTTGACCAAATGATTGGTGTCACGTCAATAAATTTTAAGAATTTGCAAAATCAGAAAAACATAATTCACAATCAGTTCAGAGGTAGTGCTTTATGACTCAACTGAAATCGTTTGCTGTCTTAGAGAGCCACGATAAAGCCTAGAGAAACTCTAAACTTTCTCTCCATTTTTTTCCGATTTTCTTTAAGAGCTACAAATCTCTTTAAGTATTCAATAGATATTCCGTCTGATATCTACTTAGGTTACTCTATGTTATTAAGGCGATACAGAGACTCACTGTTAAAGTGAATTTCTCTTCCCCTTTACTAGTCCAAAACAGGTACTTCCTTCCAAACCCGAAAACGAAAAAACAAAATCTTCATGACGATCAGTCTTAATCCACGGATTAAATTAAAATTAAAGCCGTCTGATCAAAGTGCTGTCTTCAAACTCTAACCGTCATCAGTTAGAATTTATTTAAAGTGTACTGTTTACACAATGAATTTTATATCATCGAAACGGATAGCATACGCAATCAAAAGATGTTCCTTATGATTTAAAAGATTGCCTTCGTTTGACTCCGGATGTTTTATTAAATAGTTTAAAGCTTTGAATCTTATCTTTATAGCTCGAGGATCACTTCAAATACGCCCTTCAATCCAATACCTCTGCCGTTGTCTCATTTTATGAAACACATAAAATTCATTACTTAAAATTAACTCCTTGAAAGACACAGTAGCTTAATCTGTGATTCATAATAGCCAGTATGATTAATTTTTAAAACAACTTTTCATAACCACTGCTTAATCTTCATTTAACAGTGGTGTTTCACCTTTGTCAAAATTTTAGCGCCTTAAAATTCCACACAACTATGGGTGAAAATTTCTACTTGCAGTATTGCTATGTACAATTCAGATCAAAATTAAACACTGTACGAAGAGCAAAATTACTTTTTACAGTATTGCTTTCATTGCTGTTCTCAATCTCTTTTGGCGCTCACTTAAAAGGACACATCACTGATACACAAACTCACGAGCCTATTGTGGGTGCTTTTGTAGTTGTTAAAAATACATCGCTAGGTACTATCACCGGCTTAGATGGGAGTTATGAGCTCAAAAATATTCCTGTTGGAACTCACACTATAATGGTGAGTCAACTGGGTTATCTTGTTATGGAGCAGCAGGTAAATGTTGTGAATGAAAAAGATGTAATAACGACAAATTTCAAGATTGAAGAAAACGCAAAACAACTAGAGGAAATTGTTATTGCTGTAGAGGGTGATAAAGAGTCAGAGCAGAGCACACGCCGGGCCGAACAAAAAGCTGATAATGTTGTCAACATTGTAGGCGCTAAAACTATTCAGCTCTTACCAGACATAACGGTAGGCAATATTCTTCAACGCGTGTCAGGTGTATCCATTGTAAGAAACAGTAGCGGTGATGGTCAGTATGCTATTATTCGAGGCATGGACAAACGCTACAATCATGTTCTGGTCAATGGTGTAAAAATTCCAAGTCCTGATAATAAGAACAGGTACGTGCCGCTCGATATTTTTCCGGGAGATTTATTAGAACGCCTTGAAGTAATAAAAGCGCTAACGCCAAATATGGAAGGTGATGGAATTGGCGGCGTAATGAATCTGATAATGAAAAGTCCACCGCCATCTTTAACGATTAACGGAAGCTTTGCTGGCGGCTTTAGTAACACTATAAATTCAAACAGACCTTTCACTGCTTTTAACATGAAGAATGTTTCCGAACGTTCTCCGGTAGCCATTCATGGGGCAGGCTATCAGGCCAAGCCAGAAGACTTTAGTGTTCATCAATTACAATATTCAAATCGCACCATGCCGATGAATTCTGTTATGAGTTTATCTATTGGCAATCGTATTTTAAAAGACAAGTTAGGTTTCATTGTTGCAGGATCTTATCAAAGTCTTTTCAGAGGCACTAACAGTATTTTTTATGTACCTGATGAACCTGCTGCATTGCCTGCACCTAATACATTTCTTTTTCAGGAAGTGCAGATTCGTAAATTCTCCAATCAACAAAAACGATTAG
>DATJHZ010000417.1:0-8245 GCA_035493595.1 Cyclobacteriaceae bacterium
GAATTGGATTTACTTCGGACTTAGAGAAGAAAAAGGAAGGCATAGTGGCTACACTTATGGACTGAAAGAGTTTGGTTTTAACGAGATAGAAATATTAAATTCAAGCTATTCAATTGAAGAGGTTCAAGAAATGTTATTTAACATAAGTCATTATGTTATTCAAGGTAATGTTACGTTAAATGACGGAGAGACAATTGGCCTAACAGAAGATCAAAAAATAAAAATTGTAAAATCCAAAGGAGTTCAAGTTGACGGGACTACATTAAAATTGGAGTACTAAAAATTACTGTGCCCGATTAACCTATGGACTAGTGAGGCAACGTTTTGTAAATGATATACACTTAGATATTGTTGCGGGTAAACTTTGAGTGTATTGCAGAATTCTAAAATAATCTAGATCAATGAAATTAATATTCAATACAAAGCATACCAACTAATGACTATATCGAAGTCAGTACACGGAAATTTTAATTATGTAGAAAATTTCAAATTTAACAGAGCTTCAATGGTTCAGTTTATCATCTTAAGCTTGATAATTTGGATACTCAACTTGCTTGTTCAGCAAGTATTTCCAACGGAAAATAACTTTCCATTTTTCATTCGAACTACATTGGCCGCTACAATGATAGTGTCGTTGTTCCTCGGTACTAAAAGATTACTACTGAAAAATAACATTAGTAACGATGCTTTGGGATTATCCCTTTCATTCAAGACATTGCTGAATATTTTATTCGGATCATTGTTAGCTGTTTCTGTTCTTGTTTTAACAGGATCATTCATCTACGTATTTGTTCCATTTCATTTTGAAATGGGTTCGCTTAGTGGTATCAATGCAGAAAAACATGCCATCTCCTTTTTTTGTACCAATACACTGGAGGAACTTATATTTCGCGGATTTCCCTTATTAGTCCTAAGTAAAGTGTATGGTTGGAGAAAGGCTGTTTATTTTTTGGCCTTGCCATTCGGCTTATTTCATTTATATGGTTTAGGATTAGGCATTGCAGTTTTCAAAATGGTACTCACTACTGCAGCTTATTCTTTTATCTTTTGTTACGCCTACATTGTGACGGACTCTTTAATTACGGCAATCAGTGTTCACTGGTTTTCAAATGTATTATTGCATATTGTCATCGGTATGGATGGAGAAGGAAATGCAATACTTCAACCAAAGTTTCATGGGAGTTGGCCTACATTTGATATAAGTTTTTTTGCATTCTTACTTAGTGTGGTAATTGTAGCATGCTTATTATTTTTCGCCATAGGGAAAAGATACAATTCAAAATAGCACGATCGCAATAAAACATGTTCTATGTTATTCATTATTTAAGAAATGAGAAGAGAAACACTTAGCCTTTTTATTATTTTGTATTTTCTGGTGGGTTGCAATAGGCCCTCAAAAGAATATTATTCTGCTTTGGACAAGCAGGAGATTTATTTTTCTTCATTTACGGAAGAAGATGATGATGTTTTTTGGACTGGAAATGATGGATTGCAAAGAGCTCAAATTTCAAATGGAGAGTACTATTTTGAATCGCTGGAAGGAAACGGCCGATATAACGCTCCTTTGTTTTCAATAGAACCTACGGATGATTTCGAAATTGAAATATCAGTATCAGGTTCAGAAGATGATCTTATTGTATATTATGGTATGGTGATAGGACAACTAAAAAAAGATTCTTCATTTATTGAGTTTAAAATAAATAACTCCGGATCTTTTCTAATTGATTCTAACTATCCCATCATCGAAGGAAGATTTGAGAATATTAATTTTAAAACTTTTAAAAAACTAACCGTTAGAAAATTAGGAAATGACTTTCGGTTCTTTATTAATGAGGAACTTAAATATTCTTACCCAATGGATGAATTGATAAATGTAAGGACAGGTCCATTAGTATATAAGAATTCAAGTATTTGGGTTGACTTTGTTAGAATCAATAAAATAAAAAAGCCTCTATAAAAGCACAAGGGTAATTTCAAATGCTTACGACTCTTAATTTTGTTGAAGCAACATAGACAATGAAATATCAACAAATACTTCCCACAGAGCAATTGCGAAAATACATTCGTGGTTTTTGGACTATGGAAGGGAGTGTTTCAGAAGTTTCACCAAAGACTTTCAAAATTATTGCAGACGGCTGCCCAGGACTAATCTTTCAGGAAAATGTCAATTCTTTTTCGGACAGTAATAAAAAACTTTTGCCAAAGTTATTTCTACACGGCTTGACAACCAATCATTCTGAAAAGACAGTAAAAGGCAATTTTAGAAATATCAGTATTCATTTTAAACCGACAGCTCTAAAATCCATTTTTGGAATAGATGCCCATGAACTAACTGACAATTACACTGACCTTAATTCGTTATGTAACATAAATTTAACGGAGCAGCTTGCAAACGCAACCTCGACCGGGAAACGAATTGAAATCCTGACTTTATTCTTGATAGAAAGTTTAGAACGGAATCAAGAGCAAAAAATAGAAAAGACACATTATGCATTAGATTTATTGCAGAAAGAAAATTCACCCACATCTTTACAAAAAATCCAACAGGCACTAAATATTTCGGAACGATCGTTAGAGCGTATGTTTAAGGAAAATATTGGTGTATCACCTAAATTATTTGCAAGAATAGCCCGCTTTCAAATGTCGCTTAATGATATACGAAGTAAAGATTATTCAAAATTAACGGACATAGCTTACAATAATAATTACGCTGACCAATCGCATTACATTAGAGAATTTAAAGCATTTTCAGGTGTTAGTCCACAACAATTTATACGTCAGGCCAACGAACAGGTAGAAAATTTTCCAGAGTGGGATTTTTGATTGCTGTCGGGTTTATTCTATTTCACCGCCTCCATGCATGATAGTTTTACATTAGAAATAAAACATCATCAAAATGGAAAACAAGAAAAACATCACAGTATTTGGAGCAACAGGAAAAATTGGTTCAGATTTAATTCGCCTGCTATCGGAGGCACAAATTGAAACAATAGCAGTAACACGTAATATCGAAAAGGCTGTTAAACTTCCTTTTGTGGAATGGATGCAAGCAGATCTGTCAGATAAACAAAGCTTGTATGAAACATTGAAGAATAGCAACTCTGTATTCCTGCTTTCGGGACATAGTGCTGATTTTGTGGAAGGACAAAAGAATGTGGTTGAAGTTGCGAAAGAGTTAGGAGTAAAGCACATTGTAAAACTCTCATCAGGCGCGGCTGATAAAAATTCTCAATTCCATATTCCAAAAACACATGGTGAAGTGGAAGAGTTTTTAAAATTATCAGGTTTACATTATACAATGCTACGTCCTTATGGAATTATGCAAAATTGGTTAGGAGACATTGCTGACAGTATACGAAAAGAAAAAAAGTTTTATGAGGCAACTGGCAATGGAAAAAGAGCACATGTGGATAGAAGAGACATTGCCGAAGTAGCATTTAAGTGTCTAGTTGAGCCTGAGAAACACTATGATAAAGTTTATTTACTTACAAGCGATAAAGCTGTAAATTATCAAGAAGTTGCAGAGGCAATCAGTAAAACAATTAATGAAAAGGTTGAGTACGTTGCAATTTCTATTAACGAAGCAAGGCAAGAGATGCAACGAAATGGAATGCCCAATGCTCTGATAGAAACTTTTATTTCTTACGACGAGGCACAACGCAATGGACAGACAGAAATAATATCAAACAGCGTAAGAACTGTATTGGAAAAACCTGCAAGGACACTTGAGAACTTTGTCACTGATTATGCTGACTATTTTAAATAATAGACACGGACAAGAAGAAAATTATTGCTAACAGTACCACCTACCAGTAATTGCGCGATCAAGAGGTAATAGGAAAGTTTTGTATTTTTAAGCGACCATTTGTGATTATAGGCAGTTCTTGTTACAAGCGCCAACTACTGGTAAGTGTGAGACGTTAGCGATACCTAAGTTAGGCCATTTTGTCTCGCCTTTGTTGGTACTCTTCACCAACAAATGTATAAATTGCTTTAACCTACATTTTTACAATTGGTACTTATTTGATAATGGAAACTAATAAAAAATAGAATGAGAATAACTACTGCATTTATAATAGCCTTTATATCTCTTTCAATAATTAGCTTAACTAGCTGTCATAAGAGAGACCCATTAAAAGATAAGATTAAAAATGAAGCTGAAATAATGGGCAATTCATTGGTGAGTAAAAATTATGAAATCTTTTTAAAGTATATGTATCCACCCTTTTTAGAACGGATAGGAGGAAAGGGGAAAATCATTAGTATTTTTGAGAAAGGTTTGCCTGGTGGTAGTACAATTGAGAATGTCAAAATTTCATATCCTTCTGATACAGTAATGATAAATAATCAAATCCAATGCACTTTAAAGGAAGTCATTGAGATGAATGTTAAAGGAGGAAAACTAATTTCTACATCTACATTAATTGGTCTTTCAGAAGACAACGGGATTACATGGTATTTTCTTGATGCAAACAGTAGAAGTTTAGAAACTCTCAAGACTGATTTTCCTAATTTAAGTGATAGGCTGACATTTGAAGAAAGTTCAAAGCCAATGTTTATAAAAGAATAAAAACATCAACAAGGGTGAGAGCATCAAAGTAATTAGAAGGGTGCCTCCCTTGACAAACAATAAACAATACAGAATTTATCTCACCGAGAATCATAACTACCTGGCTTTTCGATTTTAAGAGAATGAATTAGGGCCAGGATATTTGGACAATATAGTATTGAAATTGTTGACCAATGATTCAAGAGAGTCTGACATATAATAATCGAACTGATCAATTAGTCACTGCAATTGCTATAGCTGAAAAAATCATCAACGAATCTCTTTTAATTGATGAAGTCACTAAAAAACATTTTATCGACTTCGGACAACAGATAAAGGAGATGGCGTTGCATCCAAAGCCACAGTTTAAAAACATTGCCAGTATTAAACATCTGGAAAATGATTTCTTAACCTACTGGAATGAATCGAGCGGTGAAGATGTAGAAATGTTCTGGTGCCTGATTACGCAACATGAAATTTCATTTGAAAGAAAAGACATTCTTAAAAAAGTATTACTTCAGAAGCGAATCAAAAACAACGTAGAGTATGATCACGTAATTGGTGGTATTCTCATAGCTGAGCAAACAGGCAGAATCAGTAACGATGAAGCAATTAAGCTTAATCAATATCTAAGTGCGTTTGAAAAACGACGTGACGCTCAACTATAATTTTTAAAATCGTTCCGATACCTTATCAATAATTGACTTTAGTGTTGATTCTAAGTCCGCAAGCGGACATTCTTTGGCTATTTCCAATTTATTTATTCTACTTTACAGCTCCTAAATTGAGACATGAGACACATAACTTTGTTAGCCTTCCTATCCGTTACAATTTTCGTTGTAAGCTGTAACACTGCTGAGAAAAAAGATTCCTCAGAAAATTTACCTGATCCGTTAGTTACCAATCGCGACACTACTGTTAATCCAGGAGTTGATTTCTTTAGCTATGCCAATGGTGGTTGGTTTCAAAAGAATGCTATCCCCGCATCAGAAAGTAGCAATGGAATTTTCAGAATGATTGGCGATACCATTAACAGCCAGGTGAAACGTGTTTGTGAAGAGGCTGCGAAAGATACGCAAGCAGTAAAGGGTAGCAACAAGCAAAAGATCGGTGACCTCTACGCCTCAGGAATGGATACGGTAGCTATTGAAAAGGCTGGCGTTACACCCTTACACATAGAGCTACAAAAGATTGATAGTGTGCGCGATGTAAAATCTTTATTGAGTATCATCGCTCATTTACAGACGCTTGGTGTTGACCCTGCATTTTCATTTTATGTAGGTCAGGATGATAAGATCAGTAGTAAGCATGCACTGTTCTTCTGGCAAGGTGGGTTGGGACTGGGTGAACGCGATTATTATTTTAATACAGATTCACGCACAGTCAATATCCGAAAAGAATATGTAAAGCATTTGGAAATTATGCTTACCATGCTGGGTGAGGATAAGGCCACATCAACAAAAAATGCTTCTGCTATTATGAGTCTGGAAACAGACCTGGCAAAGTCGTCTCGTAAATTAGAAGCCCTTCGTGATCCTCTAAAGAATTACAACAAACTTAGTGTGGGCCAGTTCAGCAAGCTTACCCCAGAAATTAACTGGAAGGAAGTGCTGTCCGTATTAAAAGTACCGAATGCAGATTCTGTCATTGTTGGCCAACCGGAATTTTATAAAGCATTAAATAAACTCGTTAAGCAATACTCCATTCACGATTGGAAAGAGTATCTGAAATGGAGTTTGATAAATGAATATGCCTCCTATCTTAATTCTGAAATTGATGACCAGAATTTTAAGTTTTACGGAACGGTGATGCGTGGCGTAACAAAGCAAAAGCCTCGCTGGAAACGTGTTGTTCAGCAAACGAATGGTTCACTTGGCGAACTTATCGGCCAGGTATATGTAGCTGAATATTTACCACAAGGATCGAAGGAAAAATTACTTGAAATTGGAAACAACATTCGTGATGTGTATGCTGATCATATTAAAGCACTTGATTGGATGAGTGACTCCACTCGTAAAAAAGCTTTGCATAAACTCAGCAAGATTGTGATGAAGGTGGGTTATCCAGATACATGGAAAGATCTGTCAGGTATGGTAATTGATCGTAGCTCGTATTGCTCCAATGTAATGCACGCCGATGAATGGGCTTACAATTATATGATTGCAAAATATGGTAAGCCTGTTGACAAAACGGAGTGGGGAATGTATCCGCAAACTTACAACGCTTACTACAACCCAAGCAACAACGAGATTGTTGTGCCGGCATGTAACATACTGGTGCCGGGCTTTGAAGGTCGCATGCCTGATGATGCAATTCTATACGGAATAATAGGAGGTTCAACATTCGGTCATGAGATAACTCATGGCTTTGATGATCAGGGAAGTCAGTATGATGAAAACGGAAATCTTAAAGATTGGTGGACAGCGCAAGACCGTGAAAAGTTTATCGCTAAAACTAAATTGATTGTTGAGCAATTCAATAAATATAAAGTACTTGACAGCATGCACATAAACGGCGATGCTACTCAAGGTGAAAACATTGCCGATCTTGGTGGTGTGGTGATGGGTTATGAAGCCTTCAAGAAAACACAACAGTTCAAAGAAAATAAAATCATTAACGGACTCACTCCTGCAGAGCGATATTTTCTCGCCTATGGCTATGCGTGGATGCTAAATATTAAAGATGAATCTCTTGCTCAGCAAATTATGATGGATGTTCATGCGCCCGCCAGATTCAGAGTGAACGGACCTTTAAGCAACATACCTGAGTTCTATAAAACATTTAACATTAAGGAAAGCGATCTCATGTATCAACCCGATAGTTTGAGAGTTGTGATTTGGTAACAGAAACTCATAAGTATTTAATGAGTTTCTAAACCTGTTTAAACTTTACTATAAAATTCTATTTATGTATATTTCTTATATGAAGAGATGTACATCTGCGATTCTTCTACTATACATTGGGTTTGCATTTTCCTGTACAAAGGAAGACTCAGCACCAACGACAAGAACCTATCGTATGGGTTTTCAAAATTCCGCACCGCGGTACGATGACTTCAATCTTGTACTTCAAACGCTTGATCTCTGGACTCAGCGTGCCGATGCAGCTATGATTACTACGGAAGTTCCATGGGATTCTATCTATGCAGGTAAATCAATTCCACAGTATGTTATTAATAATTATGTGGGCCTTGTAAACTATTATCGAGGTAAAAATTTAAAGCTCTGGGTTTATATTGATCCTCAGAACGGATTAAACCGAACATCAGATTCGAATGCGTTGGTAGCTATGGGTAAAAGCATTGCGCAGGATGATGTTCAAAAACTCTATCGCAGATTCGTCGTGGTGATGGATAGCATCCTTCGTCCAGAGCATCTTGGTCTCGCGCTTGAAACAAATTTGATTCGAGCTGCGGCATCAGCTGATATTTATAATGGTGTGAAGAAAGCAGCGAATGATGCAGTAGCTGATGTTCGTGCTGTTGACAATGACGTAAAGATCAGCGTGAGCGTTCAGGCCGATGTGGCCTGGGGTAAACTTCTTGGTAATGGTACTTATGTTGGCGTTGCTCAGGATTTTATTGATTTTCCATTTATGGAGGAAGTTGGAATTTCGTCTTATCCCTATTTCGATTTTACAAAGCCTGAAGAAATTCCAATTGATTATTACGCTAAACTAGTTGAGGGCAAATCATTA
>DATJHZ010000418.1:0-8383 GCA_035493595.1 Cyclobacteriaceae bacterium
GCATAATCAGGGTAAAAAGATTCGATTCTGGGGTGCTCCTGATTTTACCAATGCGTGGACCAGATTGATGGAATTTAATATTGATATCATTGGCACTGACGACGTGCAAGGATTGATGACATTCCTAAAAAATAAAAAGAAAAATTTTTATCAGAATACAACTTTTCATTCAGTTTACAAACCTACGTACAGCTACACAAAGAAGACTGGTGCACCTAAAAATGTTATTCTCATGATTGGCGATGGTATGGGATTGACACAACTCTATAGTGGCTTTACCGCCAATCGTGGAGCATTAAACATTTTTCAACTTAATACAATCGGGTTTTCAGTAACAAACTCTTCCGATAGTTACATTACCGATTCAGCTGCAGGTGCTACGGCAATGGCTACTGGCAAAAAAACCAACAATCGTTTTATTGGTGTTGATTCACTGGGCCTGCCGTTGATTTCCATTGCTGAACAGGTAAAGAAAGCTGGATTTAGAACAGCTATTATTTCGAATGGTGATATAACAGATGCAACACCAGCATCATTTTATGCACATCAGCCTGAACGTAGTTTAAGTGAAGCCATTGCCAATGATTTTGTAAGCAGCAATAACGATATACTTATCGGCAGCAACACAAAAGCCTTTAATAACCGAAGCGACGGAAAGAATCTTTTTAAGGCTCTCAGTCAAAAAGGTTATACCGTAACAGAAGACTTGAAAACCATGGACACCATACGCAATAACAAATTTGTAGTTATTGATAATATCGCTGGTGCTTCTATAGCCAATGGCAGAGGTGATTTTTTATCGAAGGCAGTCAGAAAAAGTTTGTCATCCTTAACAAAAGATGGAAAGCCTTTTTTCATGATGACGGAAGGTGCGCAGATAGATCATGGTGGTCATGCAAATGATGTGAGCTATGTAGTACAGGAAATGCTTGACTTTGATAAAGCAGTAGGAGAGGCCATGAAGTTCATTGATACCAATGGTGAAACACTCTTAATCATCACTGCTGATCATGAAACCGGTGGACTCAGTCTGATTGGCGGCGACATAACAAAAGGTAATGTAATGGGTAACTTTAGTACCAGTGATCATACATCGGTAATGGTTCCTGTTTTTTCGTACGGTCCAGGGTCTGAGTCATTTAAAGGTGTTTTTCCTAACACAGCTATTCATGATAAAATTGCAGAGCTGTTGAGCCTGAAGAAAAAACAATAACTTGAATTGACTTCAGGCTTTCTGAAAAGATAATACATCATAAATTTACTTTCACAGAGAGATTAAACACTCTGCCATCGAGAGGTCCCCATACTGGATTAAAAATTGGTTTGGTAACAGTTCCTTCAACAAGTTTTTGATGATGAGCCTGACGTGCATCGGTTAAGTTTTCAACGTTTAGCACTACACTACCAAAACCAAATTTGCGTTCAATCATAGCGGCCACAAACCAGAAGTTAGCCACGCGTTGGCTGTTATAGACAGCTTGTCCGCTATAATAGTATTGACTACCGTAAGCAAACTGGTTGGCGGTGTAACTTGCTTCAATACCCGTGCGCCATTTCCCTTCAACGGAGTACGCAAGTGTGGTAGAGAATTTATCTTTAGGATTGAATGGCATGGAAATATTTTCTCCCGGGTAATGTTGCAAGGCTTCTGTGTGATTGTAACCCAGATACAATTCAAAATCCTTATATGTCATCTGCACATACGTATCTGAACCAACACTGCTTATGGTGTAGTTTTGTGTTTGCAATGTGGCCTGATGATTTATTGTATCGGTAATTACCTTCATTGGATTTTTTATATCAGCATAATAAAATGCCTGGTTTAGGGATACTTCAAGTTCATCAAAGAATACCGTGTTGAAATTTATATCAGCATTAACACCTGTTGAATATTCAGACTTAACACTTGAACCATTATTAAACATATAAGGTGTTGGATCTGATAAGGCAAGAATGTTAGGAGCCTTATAACCTTCACCAGAAGCTAAACGTAACGACAAACGATCAGATGCTTTGTAAAACAATGCTATACGTGGTAGAAAGAAACTTCCATTTACATTATGATGATCATAACGAAGTCCGCCTTCAACAGTAAATTTGTTTGTGAGCTTCCAATCATCCTGAACAAAAACGCCTGTTGTTACATAATCATAATTCAATAACGGTATAGCGTCACTGGTAAGTTTTCTGAATGACTCGGTTATAAGATTAACACCTGTTACAAGATTATGCTTGCCGAGTTGTCTGCGATCGCTTAATTCTGAATAAGAGGAAAGTTGTTTTCCATTAAAATGAAAGTCAGCATATTCGCGATAAGGAAAATGAAGTTCACGTTGGAAACTACTTACTGCTGTCTTAAATGAAACAACATGATCAGCAGAGGCTGCATGTGTAAATTGCAGATCAATACCATTACGTAAACTATTTTCCTTTCTCAGATAGGGATGATCAACACTGCTACCGTGTCTTATGGCAGTCATGTCGCCAGTCTTGCGGTTGTCTAGGTTTGAAGTGAGGCCAACGTTAAGTTTTGTTTTATCGCTAAGCGTAAAGAAGAAGCGTGGATGAACAATGAAATTGTTATGCTCTGGTATTTCACTAAAGCCATCTTTGTTAACGTCTACAGCTGATTTTATATTAGCACCAGCTACCAACGTATAACCAACCTTTTTGGAAAGCTTGCCTGAGAAGAACGTGTTAACATTCTTTTCATTCAATGTAGAATAATTAAACAATAATGTCTTTTGTGGTTTAATGCCTGGTTCTTTTGAGATGACGTTGATCATCCCTGCAATAGCACCGCCACCATACAAGGTAGACACAGAGCCTTTGATAATTTCAATTTGCTTCAGATCTAACGGAGGTATAGAAAGCACACCAAGGCTTCCGGAGAAACCACCATAGAGCGGAAGTCCGTCGCGTGCAACCAACGTGTATTGCGGATCAAGACCTTGCATACGAATGGCATCATTACCATTGATAGGATTGGTTCGCTGAATGGTGATTACAGCAAGATCTCCCAATATACTGGCAATGTTACCAGGTACCAGCGTACTCTCTTCATTCATCTCTTCTAATCCAAGCACCTCTACTTTCAATGGCAGATCTTCAATTCTCGAGTTAGTGCGTGTAGATGATACAATGATTTCATCGAGTTGTTCTTCCAGTGCTGTCATGGCAACAACAAACTCTGGTTTTTCATAAGGAAGTGTTACCTGTACCAGCGTATCGCGGTAGCCAATGAAAGTAATACTCAGTTGAATAACACCATTTGGTAAGCCTGTTAGTGTGGCAACTCCATCACCATCTGCTGAGCTCCCTTTGTCACCAGCTAACACGTTGGCACCCGGTAGCGTTTCGTTGGTTGCTCCATCGCGTACACTAACACGCAAGGTGTTTTGTGCGTAAGATGTGTATGACAATATTGTGCAAAGCAATGTTATAAAAGCAATGGTGTGTTTGAGTTTCATGCAATAAAAATAATTAATGATGCTTCTGTATTATTCAATAATACTCGATTTTTTAGTTAGTGAGTTCCATATTCTAAAACCATAAATGTACCAGGCACCACACTTGGTCTTGGATGTGGATTTTCCGTCGTAGCGGCAGGCGTCTCACCATATTGTGCCGAAGAGACAAATACGTGATGTGTTTTTGAATCCAGCGTTATGGTTCTTGCACCTGGTTCTGTTTTTATAGTTTCAAGAACTTTAAATTCGTTTGCCGAAATTTCTTTTACAACGGTCATAGAACCTTCTCCATTTGAACTGACAATAAGATTGGATGTTGGATCAAACACAACACCATCAACACGTTTTCCAATGGGTACTTGAGCAATTACTTTTCCATTATCAGAGTCGAGAACCATCATCAGCTCATTATGACAAACTGTAAATAGACGATGTGTTTTCGTATCAAGCGCGAGGCCCGTGGGTTCTTCACCTGGAGTTACTTTCCAGCGATTCTTGAGTTTAAGTGTTTTTGCATCGAACGAAACTATTTCACTATCATCTTCAAGATTTACGAAGATCGTTCCTTTTTCATCAGAGGCACCAGCTTCAACTCCTTCACCGCCTAAATCTAATGTGCCAAGCACTTTGCCTTCCTTGATGTCGACAGCTGTAACACTTCCACCACTGTGATTAAAAATAAATACCCGATTAGAAAAGTTATCGTACAGTAAGGCATCTGGATTTTTGCCGGTGGGTACTTCTATAATTGGTTTTAAAGTCTTTAAATCAAAAATAGTTGCTGTATTTGTTTTACCATTCGTGGTTATTCCACGTCCTGCTTTTGGTACAATAACAATACCGTGTACGCCTTGTGTATTTGGGATGACACCAATCTTTTCGTGCGTGTCAGCATTAAGAACTTCAACTTGCGTGCTGTGCGATATGTAGAGTCGTCTGTTTTCAACATCGACGGTAAGGTAGTCCCAACCACCTTCACCACCAATAACAGTTTTTTTAATAAGATGAAATCCCGGTGATTGTGCATTGAGTTTTGATGTGAAAAGGAAAGATATTGCCAGTACTAAGAGAAGGAGATTGTTGAGGTTGTTTTTCATAACGATGCGTTTAGTAAACGTTAATTTGTGAGCATAAAACTATTGGCTAATACTAAAGAAAAACTAAATTGAATATTACTGTTTTGTTAATGCCTTTGATGCGAATGAAGAATTGTAGGCTAAGTATAGTTATTATTTTAGTTTTCCTTCAGTATTTGGCTTTACCTTTATAAAAAGCTTTCTACCCGTGAAAATTCTGATTGTTGAAGATGAAGTAGATCTGATTTCCAGCCTGGTGGCCTTTGCCGAAAAGGAGAAGTATAGCTGCGATGTAGCCAAAACTTATTTAGAAGCTACTGATAAAGTAGCCTTATATGATTACGATTGTATTTTACTCGATATCAATTTACCTGATGGCAATGGCTTAAATCTTTTAGAGAACCTGAAGGAAGTAAATAAAACGGATGGTGTTATTATTATCTCGGCGCGCAACTCTATCGATGATAAAATTAAAGGGCTTAACCTGGGGGCTGACGATTACCTGACCAAGCCCTTTCACTTCTCAGAATTGAATGCCAGGATTCAAGCCGTAATTCGCCGGAAGAAATTTGATACACCGCATAAGCAAGTGTTCGCCAATATGGAAATTGATTTGCAACAGCACAGCGTTAAAATAAATAACACACCAGTTAATCTTACCAAGAAAGAGTTTGATATTCTTCAGCAATTGGTAGCCAACAAAAACAGAGTTCTCTCCAGAAATGCATTGGCAGAATATATCTGGGGCGACCATGTTGATCATGTTGAGTCGTTCGATTTTCTATTTGTTCATATTAAAAACCTGAAGAAGAAATTGAAGCAGTCAGAGGCTTCAGTAGAAATTAAAAACATCTATGGAGTAGGGTATCAGATTGTAGAACTATGAAGCCTATAAAACTGCTTACACTCACCACCCGCAATTACCTGATTATATTTTCCATATTGATCTTTCTTTTCTTTGCCATTTTTTACAGCCTGATTCGGAAGGAGGTACTGCGCAGCTCAGATGAAATTCTGTACAATAAAAAGCAGCATGGTATTGAATTGTTTAAAAGAAACGGGGGACAACTTTCTCCCGAGATAGTATTGTATTCCGATTTCTCTATTAAGCCAAGTTCAAAACATGTAATAGGTGATAAGTACTCAGATACAACGTTGTACGAATCTGTAGATCGTGAGTGGGATGAATTCAGAAAGCTTACCTCCTACGACTTGATTAATGGTAAGTATTATCGAATAGAAATTGTAATTCCTCGTTTAGAAACGCATGAGATTATTGACAGCATTGTTCAATCGCTCATTATTATTTTTATCATCATCGTTATTGTTTTCTATATTGCTACCCGATATCTCTCCCGCAAACTCTGGCATTCATTTTACGATACACTTGAACAGTTGAATCAATTTAAAGTAGATCATCCACAAGAATTAACATTAGGATCAAGTCGTGTTAAAGAATTTGACTTGTTGAATAAATCCATAGAATCATTAACACAACGAACACGAAATGCATTTCAAAGTCAGAAGCAGTTTATTGAGAACGCATCGCACGAAATGCAAACACCATTAGCCATCACCCAATCGAAACTGGAATTGCTTATAGAAGATCCTAACCTTACAGAGCATCAGTCTCAACTCATACAAACTTTAATTAATTCAACAGATCGTCTAACGCGTCTGAATAAAACACTGCAACTACTTTCTAAAATAGAGAACCAGCAATTTATAGAACAAGAGCGATTGCTTTTAAAACCATTAATTGAACAGACGCTTACCTACTTTGAAGAACAGCAGGAGAACTTGCGCATTGAAGTAAAATTAAGTATCGAGCCGAATGCTGCTGTAACGGCCAACAGAATGCTGGTGGATTTACTTCTTACGAATCTGATTAAAAATGCATTTTTTCATAATCAACCCAATGGTCGGATATTGATTGAAGCAAATGCTTCATCATTCACAATTCTTAACACATCATCGGCTGATGTTGTTGACGGCGATAAAATATTTAATCGGTTTTATAAACAATCCACCAATAAGGATAGTTGGGGACTTGGCCTCGCCATTGTAAAAAATATCTGCACCATTAATCAATGGACAATCACCTATAGAAAGAAAGATGATTTGCATTCATTCGAAGTGATATTCTGATTCAATAAAAAGAAAGACTGATTATTTTTTGCCGACGTTGAAAAGCTTTTCCTTTTCTTCTTTGGTGAGGCTTTCATAGCCACGGTCGTTGATTTTATCAAGGATGGAATCAATTTCTTCCTGTGAAGCCTTTACTGTTTTTGATGATGAAGATCGTGATGAACTCTTATCGCTCCTGTATGAAACCTTTACCCGTTGGCGCGGCTTAAACAAGCCCTTAATCCATTCAAGTGTAACAGTAATCCATGTTCCCCAATTCACACCGGCTTGTAATTGTTTGATGTAGATGAATCCAATCAATGCGCCTCCTAAATGCGCAAGGTTTCCACCGGCATTACCACCAACCGTTCCAAGGAAGGACAGGAATACAGTAATCATGGCCAGGTACTTTATTTTTACCGGACCAAAGAACATCAGAAAGAAAGTATAATCAGGAAGGAGTACGGCAACGGCAACAACAATAGCATTGATAGCCGCAGACGCACCAACCATAATGACTAGCTGTTTCTGTGTTTCAAAATAAGGAATAGTGTTGTATGCTACCAGATAAAGTACAGCGCCAGCAAGTGCACCTAAGACATAAACAGCTATGAGTTTGTCGCTCCCCAGGTATTCAGTGAATAGTCGTCCAAACCAATAGAGTGCTATCATGTTAAAGAGAATGTGAAATATTCCCGTTAGGTCATGAGCAAAAGCGTATGTAATGATTGTCCAAGGACGGAGAATAAATTCACTCCAGTCGGCAGGGATAGCGAACTGGTTATGGAACAAAACAAAAAAACTTTCAAAGCCAAGTATGGTTGAGAATACCTTTAGTACGCCCATGATTACAAATGCCACCACGTTAATGATGATCAGTTGCACATGGGCATTGTTATGTCGTTGAAATGCGTTTTTAAATTCGTCCAGCATAATGCGTTAACGCTTATCTATAATCAGAAGGCTCCCTTAATTTAATTCTTTTCCTAATAACTTCCGCTCCGGTCATTCCAAATCAGGCGCACCATAATGAATCCCATCAAGGCACCACCTAAATGAGCTGTGTGGGCCACTGCATGTCCATTGTCTGTCATATATGTAAGTATTCCAATAATAAAAACCATGTATTTAGCCTTAATCGGAATTGGAACAAACATCAACATCACCTCCATATTAGGAAAAATCAAACCAAATGCTACCAGAAGTCCGTAGATGGCACCTGATGCTCCCAGCATTGGTGCGCCTGCTCTATATAAATAATAATTTACCAATGCATAAAAGATACTTGCCCCTAAACCCGTGATGATATAAAATAGGAGAAATTTCTTTTCACCCCAATAGCTCTCAAGTATTGGTCCGTACGATGCTAATGCCAGCATATTAAAAGCGATGTGCATTACTCCTCCATGTGCAAACATGTATGTAAAAAACTGGTATGGCTTAAATGCACAGGTATTGACAGGCCAGATAGAAAACAAATCACTTAAGCCAACTTTGCCAAGGCAACCAGCATTAATTGCTATCATTGGGAGCATCTGTCCAATAAATACTACAACATTAATTATTATTAGATTTCGAACTACAGGTGTGACTCTAAACATGCTTTCAATGGGTTCATTTTCTCTTTTACGATTATTAACTAGAGACGGTTAAAGTAACTTTCAATTTTACCGATCTCAAAAATAAAAAAAGTAGGCTTGCCATCGATAG
>DATJHZ010000419.1:0-14723 GCA_035493595.1 Cyclobacteriaceae bacterium
ATAATCTATCAACTGCTCATTTTCATAATTTAGAGGGATGGCTTGAATTTGCAAAGAGATTAGTTGGTGGAACCTTAGGTTCAGAAGAAGATGATTGCTCCTCTGCCAAACTGATTGATTCTGTTTCTATTAACGAATCAATTGATATACGGTCACTTTCGAATGTGCAGGATCGTGATAATGAAGCTGACAATCTTTTTTCTGAAATGGATCAAATTACGTGGGAGCATGTAACCGAATTAGTGAATAATAAGATTCATGAAATGAATGCAAGTCCTTTGCGAGCTGAGATTGAGCGAAGATGGAACAAATGGAAGATTGATTTAAATGATTCTTCACTAAACCGAAACAAATTTCTTAGCTCAATGCTTCGCCCAAATGCAGAAGGTAAAGATATTTTGGTAGAACTTCGACTGGGACTAAAAACCATTAAATTACTGAGAGATGGAATTTATTTACTATTAGTTATATCAGTATCATTAAACGAAACCGATAGTGGCTGGGAGAGCTTTGGACCTAATCTTACAGTAAGTACATGTGCTCTCAGTCATTGGAGTGGCCCTTCTGGAAATCCAAGAAGAGTTAGAAAACTTACTGATGAAGGCGTCGATAAACTGTTAGGTCAAGAACCTTCCAAAATTTTTATTCTTTCAAATGTTGAAACTTCTACTACTGATGTTATCGGGGAATCAATCGCTTATGCAAAGGGGCAAAACGATACACTAGCAAGTCCGCATCAGCCTCCTATTCTTTTTACTAATTCTATCAAACTAAGAAGACTGATTGCTGAAGGTGATATCAGTAATTTAAGAAGTTATATTCAAGAAATCATTCAGTTTGCTATGACTCCAAAATCTTTGGGTTAATTATGGAAAACAATAATGACAAATCAATTATTGAGATCATTACAGAAGCTGTTAAGGAAAGATTTATTCCAGATCAGCAAAGTGCGGAAATAAATTCATTGAAGGCACTAGCACCAGTGAGCCTATCAAAGATTGAAGTACTAAGACTTCAAAGAATTTCAACAGGCACTCAAGGATGGCGAACCCTTATAATTGCATTTCTAAATTCATCAAAAGATATTGATGATGCCTTACAATGGTCTGCCTCATGTAAAGATGAATTATTAGATCCGGAAGCATCTGATCTTTATTTGATAATTATTATAAATGAAATAAGTCTCACAGTTGAAGAATGTATTAGCATAGAAGCAAATGAAAAATTTTGCAGAAAATTTATTTTACGACCAGATGAATCTTTGAACCAATTAATGGAGCGCACGTTTCTAACGCCCGTAATAGAAGCTAGTATTGACGAACAAATTTTAGACCCATTTACTGTTGCGCTTCGTGATACAGGGTTGCTTGAGGAATGGTTCAATAATAAAGAGCAACAGAATTGGCGTAAAATATTCTTATCAGGTAAAATTGGTGCAGAACTTATTGATCAACTTTTTGGTGATATGGAAGAAGAATCGTTAGAATGAAACAACTTGATAAAATAACAATCAGTAATGTTCGCAGGTTTAGCGAAAATGTACAAATTCCAATTGGCAAGGGAGCTACTGTATTTTTGGCCCCTAATGGCACTGGAAAAACTGCGATCTTCGAAGCGATAGAATTAGCCTTGACTGGATCGGTTAAACGCTTGCCATTTCCGCCTGACGCATTAATTCGTGATTCTCAATCAAAGTCTTCAATTCGTTTGGATTTTGATTCGGGAAAATTTTGTGAAGCTTCCTTTGTGAAAGGTGAAGATCCAATTTTAACAGGAAATCACGAGGAATTGTTTGGAAGTATCCCCAAAGGAGATGTTCCTTTCTTACTTCGACTTACACATATGCTTAATCAACGAGGTAGTGATTGGCTTGTGCAATCGCAAAGTAGTGATGCTGCTGGACAATTAGATCATTTATCTATAGGACGCGATGCATTACATGTAAATAATTTAATGACAAGTGCTAAGAGAGCTGCAACATCGGTGATGGACTCAAACTCACAAAAATTTGATGAACTGAAGGAGAGATTAGACAATTGGCTAAACCTACTTAATAAGAGAATAAGTAATACATCCGATTTGCAGAAAAGTTTGATTCAACTTCCGGAAATACTTAACCAACTAAATCGAATAGGAGATGCCCAAAGAATCTTGCCTATAAATTCACAAGAATTGGCAGCACTAAAGGGATACCATGGAGTTATAAATGCTCATTTAGAAAGAGAAAAGGAAATTATTTTTAAAAGTATTGTTGATCTGGAAGCACTACATATAATCATCAGAGATTTTTCAGAAACAAATCAATTACTTGTGATTGCCAATGAAGATCTTAATAAAAGTAGAGAAGCTAAAAGGGAAGTGGCAAAAGAAATTACTGATTTGCAAGAAAAGTTCTTGACTAACACAAAGGAAATTCAATTACAGGAAGAACTTCTTATACGCTACAATACAATAAAGGAAAGATTAGAACAACTTGATAAAATATCAAGAGATATCGAAAACATTGAAATAGTGAAAAGAAATTACACTGAAAGTGTGAGTAAGCTACAACTTGAAATTTCATCACTATCCTCAAGGCATGAAGCAGCTAAAAAAGCTTCAGAATTTGACAAAGAGTTTCGGAATAGATCAATATTATTAGCGGAAGAAAGGTCAAAAATTTTCGAGAATTCAAAACTGCTTGATGAATGGAAAGCCAATAATGTTAGGTTAGAAGAACTTCTAAAACAGCAACCTGATTTACAACAGCAACTAGAAAATGCAAAAACTATTCTTCAGGAAAAATTGAATGCAAGAGACGCCGCCAAATATTCATTTGAACAGGTTCAAAATGCCTATGCCGCCTTAAACTCTTCTGCAGATTTAATTAAGGATGCTATCGGTTCAATCGCAGGCCACCTACCTGCGAACTTAAATGAATGCCCATTGTGTTTGCATGAGTACAAAGATGGAGAATTACACCAAAGAGTACAAAGGGCTTTAGCCAATATAAATCCAATTTTACAACAAACTGCCGAATCTCTTGAGAAGGAAAAAGAAAAAAGTATTTTAGCAAACTTAGATTATACTGAGACTTTAAATGTGTTTGATTCCATCTCAAAGCAAGACGATGATAATAAAAGTGAAATTATTCAGATTAATCAAATTATTAATGGCAAACTGACCTACAGACTATATAATGCATTAACAATTGATGACGCTATAACCCAACATGAGATTGAATTAAAAACATTAGCCGATTCTGAAGAGGCTTTTGTGATTGAAAATGATAAACATAAACTTGAAAAGCCTCTTGAACCCCTTGCACCTTTGCAAGAAAAATTAGATGAACTAAATTCAGAGCTTTTGGATTTCTTAAATAGAATTTCTGATATCGAAAAAGAATTAATTAATAAGAATAATTCTAAGAGTTTGATTGATCAATCAGTTCAAAGTGAAGAAAAGTTTGAAGACATCTTCGCAAAGATATCAACACAAGAATTGTTAGTCGATAAGCTTAAAGCTGACCTCGAAAGCATTCGACTTTCACAGGAGAATAAGCAAAGAATTTTAGGTCAGATCAATGATATTCTTTCAAAGGACGAAGATAATTACAATCAAATTACATTGAAGTTAAATGAAGGTCGCTCAAGGTGGTCAAATGGAGGATTATTAGGAGAGCCTTCAAATACGATACTCAATTCCAGAAAGGAACTATTAGAAAATTCTTTGTTAACTATCAATACTTATTTAATTGAAATAAATTCAATATCTGATGAATTAGTGAAATGGCAAACATTCGAAGAGCATTTTAATATTGAAAAGGAGATCAAGGAAATGAGGGGAGACCTATCTGAAAGAGAATTTGAAGAAAAGCTCAGAAGAAGCACTGAAAATGCGAATAATAGAATTCTTTTCTACAATAAAAAGAACACTACGCTTAATGTATTATCCAGAAATCTTATTGAGCAACTTGAAAATATTAATAAACAAATTACTTCTATAAATCCTTTATGGAAAAAGTTACTTAAGAGAATTGTTCTTGATCCTAGATTCGCTAGCACAACCCTTAATAGTTATACGCACTATAGAAAGCAACATGCTGATGTAAACGTGCAGTTACATGGAAAAGAATATATTGCTGCTCAAATTGCAAGTGAAGCGCAAATAACAGATCTTCAGTTTACTTTTTTGCTAGCTATGGCGCAAAAGTATCAATGGTCTCCATGGCGTGCGTTGCTTCTGGATGACCCTACACAACATCATGATCTTGTCCATGCTTCATCAGTATTTGATTTGCTAAGAGATTATATTATTGATCAAGATTTTCAGATACTTCTAGCAACTCATGATTCAATTCAAGCTAATTTTTTTGTTCGGAAGCTTAAAAATGATGGTATTCAGACACAGTTGTGTAAACTCAAAGTAACTTCTAATGGTGTACGAATAGAATAAGAGCACACATTTCAATTATTTCTTTCGTTGGATTGCATGATAACGCTAATCAAACTTTTGATTTCTACTATACTGTAATAGAGAGGTTAAGAGGCGAGAATTTGTTGTTGAGGGCAAGGGTCAATTAGTTTAGACAACGGCAAAATGTTAATGTAAGCTGGAAGCTTACCACAAATCAATTACAAGTTATGCTTCGCTAAACTTGCGATAGGTGGGTTGATGGGAGAGAACAGAACGTTGTGATAAGAATAGGTTGCCCCTCTGGGGCAAAATGAAATGACTGTTGTATTCTACCGAGAGGTTGCTCCGCTGGAGCAGGAGAGACGCTAAGTATATTTTATATAATCTTTATTGGAAGATTTTGCCTTGTAACATCAACTTTGTCTGCTGGTAACATAGATGAGTAAAAAGGAATGTGTGTTCTTTAACGACCTTCACCAATGCTGATATCTGAATGTAATAGCTTGCCTTGCTGGCAACCGTACGTTGCGCTGTGTACTAAAACTTTACAATAAGCGGAGATAAAGAATACCTCCAAAGAGGTATTGCCACCTTATATAAACGCAACTAGCTTTGAATAGACAGAAGACATTCAATGCTTAGGAATTTTTTATTATAATTTCTAACATTTAAAGTTTTTGCTTTTAGATAACCAATATAAATATAACTATTATGGCAGAGCGTAAAGTTTTTGAAGATAGCGTTGTGCCCATTCCGGTAGAGAATGGTCCCATACACAACGGCCTTATGCTGAGGGAAGCAGAGCCGGAACATAGAGATGAAGAGTTAACTTTACTCTTCTCTATTGATACACCAAAACAATCTCAAGCTGCACTTGAAGATCTTGTAGCCAAAGGGCAGTCACTTTCTATTGACGAACAACACAGTAAATATGGTGTAGATCAAAATGATACCAAAACATTAACAAGCTGGCTCAAGGCAAACAAATTTAAAATAGAAAAAACTTCGAGCGATGGAGCCAGCATATATGCAAAGGCCAAGGTAGACCAAATTGAAAAGGTGTTACAGGTAAAAATGATTCGTGTTACAAAAAACGGAATTACCTATACCGCTGCACAAGATGCGCCAAGCCTGCCAATGAGTGTAGGTAAAAATGTTCACGCTATCATAGGGTTGCAACCCTTTAGACAGGCTCATAAAAATAGTCGCAAGTTTATACCATCTGCAAGTGGCCCTTTATTAACCAGCAAAAAATCAAAAAGTAGCAGAAAGACAGCGAAGGGTTCTAGCCGAACGCTGGCCGTAAATGCAAAGCCACCTTACTTAACACAAGATATAGCAAGAGCTTATAATGCAGATGATGTTGGTTTTACTGGCAAAGGCCAAACAATCGCCATCTTGATTGATACCTTTCCAACAGATGATGACCTGAAGCTTTTCTGGAAAAAAAATAATCTCAAAACAAAACTCACCCAGATTAAAAAAATTAATGTGAAGGGCGAGGCATTGCCTCCACCAGAAGGTGAAGAAACGCTTGATGTACAATGGACCAGTGGAATTGCACCCGGTGCCAAGATCAGAATATATGCAACGGGCACACTTCAATTCGTTGATCTTGACAGAGCTCTCGACAGAATTATAGAAGACGTTTCAAAGGATAAAACCATAAGGCAATTATCCATAAGCCTCGGTCTTGGCGAAACATACATGGGTGGCCCCACAGGTGAGGTGGCAACACAGCACAATAAGTTCTTAAAACTTGCCGCTGCCGGCGTAAATGTTTTTGTTTCAAGCGGCGATGCGGGTTCTAACCCAGGCCCATCTGGTCATGATGCGAACGGCCCAACACAAGCAGAGTATGGATCGTCCGATTCAGCTGTAATTGGTGTGGGTGGCACTTCATTAAAACTCAATACTAACGGAAGTGTTAAAGCAGAAACGGGTTGGAATAGCAGTGGCGGTGGAGAAAGCAAATTCTTTGCGAAACCCGCGTGGCAAAAAGGAACTGGAATAACAGGCAACAAAAGATTGGTGCCAGATGTAAGTGCTGTGGCTGATCCAAACACAGGAGGCCTGGTAATTCTGAACGGACTGGAAACACAATATGGCGGAACAAGCTGGAGTGCTCCGGTTTGGGCAGGCTTTTGTGCATTGATAAACGAAGCAAGAAAGAAAGCAAAAAAACCACTGCTCCCTTTTCTCAATCCATTGATTTACCCTTTGCTTGGAACCGCTTGTTTTAGAGATATAGTAAAAGGTGATAACGGTGTATACAATGCCAAATCTGGTCATGACCTCATTACAGGTATTGGAGTTCCGAATGTTAAGGAAATAATCAAAGCGCTAGCATAAGTATGACGAGCCAAAACATAGTTTAACAAAGCAACATGCTGTTATGAAACCGAAAAAACTCTCCACTCAAGCACAAAAAGTAGTTAATGATGCAAGTCAAAATGATTTCATTGATCACATACTGGAGTTTAATCCATTAGACTCGTCGACATCGCTCGAGACATCGTCATTACAACCACAGTTTTTAGTGCCGAAGGAAATTCCAGTGATAGATTGGTCATTAGTTAACAAGAAGTGGACACCAAAGGGCAAGCCTTTAAGAAAAACTCCTGCAACTACAGACAAACTACCGAAGGCCGATTTTCTTGTTGTGACCTGGACAGTAGCTGAAGCACTTGCATTGTCTGATGCGCTAACGCCAGGGTTTAGGAGCACTGAGAAATGGTATAAGTACCGACACAATTGGACAAAGAAATTTAAACCGATGGTGCACGGATTGGCTCCTTCTCTAGGGGCGGACAGGCTTGGCAGTTGGTTTTTATCCACGATAAATAATTACACTGTAATATGTTTCAAATCTGAATTGCACATGTGCAGGGATGGAAAGCAGATGCCTGTAAAAGAGCTATGGAAGCAATTGATTGATGAAGTGCAACCCAAACTGGTTATTACAACTGGTACTGCAGGCGGCATTGGTAAGGAGATTCAACTTGGTGACGTGATTGTTTCTCAAACTGTGAGGTTTGATTGTAATAAGATATTTAAAACTTTTCCATTTAAAGATGAAGTTTTTACGTGCGCTAAAACAGTAAAGAAAACACAAATTGCAGCAGCCAATAAAAAGCTGATGGATTTTACAAAAGCTCAATTACCTATTGCAAGCAGATCTGCAAAAATTATTGATAAACCTGTTGGAGGCATTAAACCAATTGATGTAGTGACAACTGACTTTTTCGCTTTTGATGATGATACAAATGATTACAAATTACAAGGTTTAGGTTCGGCTGTTGAAATGGGCGATGCAACGCTGGCCTTAGCATGTAAAGAGATTGGCGCCAGCGCACCTCCCTGGATTTGTATCAGGAATGCGAGTGATCCTCAAATTACAGGAGGGTTAACGCTAAAAGAGAAATATGATAAAGCAGGAAGGATTTATGAAAAGTATGGATACTGGACTACGCTGAACAGTGCCATTGCTTGTTGGGCTATAATTAATTCTAATTAAAAATTATTAGTGAATGTATTGATTAACGTTCTCTGCGAGTGGTGTTGATAGGGAAGAAAGAGAACGTTGTGATAAGAATAGGTTGCCCCTCCGGGCAAATTGAAATGGTTGTTTGCTTCTATTAAGAGGTTGCCCCGCTGGGGCAGGTGGAATGTTGAATACGTTTTTATATAAATCTTTATTAGATGGTTTAGGCTTGCATGCATCAGTCTATATTATATGAGAAATTTTGCCTCGCATGCATCAACGTAGTCTATGAGTTTTGTTTGTAAGACTCTTTGAGTGTCTATTCAGAATAACTTCTTTATACCTTATTTTTTGGAGTTGACGTGTTTACGGTATTTCTGTACCTGCACGACTTGATACTAATAATCTTCTAAAAGATGTGTTGCTGAAGATAGCAGGTGATCATGCATCTGTCACGCTCTTCATATTAATCAATTGCATTGTTTTTGATTTAACAAATGCATGGATGCTCCATGCTATGAGTTTACTATTTTCTTCAGACTACAAATGAAATTCAAATCAACCTATAATTACTAACCTTAAATTTTACTTATCATGAAAAAACTACTGTTTAAAACAATGGTGATGATGCTGGTTGCTATAACGAGCGTTATCCTATACTCTTGTACTGTTGAAGAACCTTTGCTTGTTTCAAAATCTCCGAGCTCGTCGGGTAATGCAAGTACGGCAAGCATTCCTGCGAGTACCAATAATCTGATAGCCTACTATGCTTTTGATGCAACTCCAACCGGAGGCCAGGGTAAACTCCCCATTACTTCTTTTACTGACAAGGCCAATGAAATAGTTATGTTTGAAGGTACTCCCTGGGAGGTAGCTGACTCTACGCATTATGGGAGCAGTTCAAGTTATATTCTTACCATCAACGGTGGACCTTATAAGTACTATAAGCAAATCATTAACGACATGAAGACTATGCAGGCAAGAGGTGTAAAGGTTTTGTGGAACATTGATGATGCAGCTTCATGGAATACTACAACACCTTTCACGGCGTATGATGGCACAAAAATGAATGCTACTCAGTTTGCTTCTTTTGTTAAAACAAATGTTGTTGATAAACTTGGGCTGGATGGAATTGCTCTGGACGTAGAGCACATGGGAAGTACGGCAGCGAATTCAAACTTCATAGCATTGGTGGAAGCTTTTGGAGCGTACTTTGGTCCGAAATCATCTAACCCTACCAATACACTTTATACTGCAGCTATCTATGACGGAGGGCAGGCAGGTTTTGCTATCGGACAGTCTACTACTGTTGCTGCCTATTTTAATTTTGTAATGGACATGGGGTACTCTGAGAATAACACAACGCGGTTTAACCAATGGGCCAACTATATTGGTGCAGGTAAAACAATGATTGGCGTATCTAATCAATACAACAGTTTAAGTAATGCAACCGCGGCTGCTGCATGGCAACCTTCAGGTGCGATGAAAGCAGGCATTATGGTGTTTGCAGGAAACGTAAACAAGCCATACACCGATGCTGTGTTTGCTGCAGCTGCTCCATCGGCTCCAACGGTAGCCACTAATCCAAGTCCGGCTAACAACGCAACAGGTGTTATCACAGCACCAACATTAAGCTGGACAGCAGGAACTGGTGCATCAACTCACAAAGTTTATTTTGGCACATCAAGTTCGCCAGCATTGGTTGCAAGCCAGAGTGGAAGTACGTATTCTCCTGGTACACTTACTGCCAATACAAAATATTATTGGCGCATTGATGAACAGAATTCAACAGGTACAACCACGGGAACGTTATGGAATTTTACAACCGGTGCTGGCACTGGCGGTACTCCGGTTTCTTTATCATCGGCATTCAATGTAAGCAATGGTGTTGTAGCTGACGGAAGTACGTTTGGAAGTACCAGCGGCTTTGATGATCATGGTTACGGATATTCATCGGCATTTTTAGGTTCAAGCTACACCTGGAATAATACTTCATTTAACATTGGTTCGGCAAATACGTCAAACACTGTAAAAGGAACGGGGCAAACAATTACGCTAACATCGGGTAAGTATAGTTACCTGAGAATATTGGCGTCGGCCGTAAATGGTAATCAGGCATCACAATCTTTTGTTGTAAACTATTCGGACGGTACAACAACAACTTTTACACAGAGTTTGAGTGATTGGTTTTCGCCACAATCTTACTCTGGCGAAACAAAAGTTATTGCAATGTCATATAGAGATAAGTATGATGGAACCAAGCAGAACCAGACGTTTAATTTGTATGGCTATTCATTCAGTCTTACCAATACCAAAACGATAAGCAGCATTAAGTTGCCAAACAATGCTAACATAAGACTACTCTCGATAACATTAGTACCTTAATTGCAATGCTGATTTAGCAGATGTCGGGACTAATCAAGTCCTGACATCTGTTACACTATGCTAAACTTGCAGAAGTGGGATTATGAAATACTCTTAATAAGTTCTGAAACACCACTCCCTACTAATGGAGCGAGAATGGAAAGTATAGATTGAAAACTGCCGAAAAATGAATTTGTTTTTGGCTCGGCCTTTATATCAACTGCAGTGGTTTTCGATGACAGAGACTGATATACAGGAATATAAATCAATGCAAGAATGGCGGAAAAGATAAAGCCATAACCATATATAAATTCAGAAGGAAACAAATTTAACTTGTTGCTATTACTAAGATGAGCGGCGATGGATTGTTGGATCAACGATAAGAGTATAATTGAAAACACAATGAGAATTGAAAAGGTGGAGAGAAACATATTAAGATCTTGATTATACTGTTTATACTTCTCACTTGTAAATGAAGATGAACTTTCTTTGCTAATGGCTGAGTTGGTTAACAAGATTCCAAAAAAAGCAGATGCCGCAACTATGGCGGTAAAAATTTCTCCTGCCCAGATAATTATAAATGCCTGATGGTTAAAAATGATGCAGAGATCATAAATAAAATCAAATGGAGAAAGATAATTCTTTAAGTTACTGCCATTAAGCATAAAAGCTAATAACAATATTAAAAACAAAGCACAGGCAATGCTGATATAGATAATATGGATTTTAAGATCGACACTTTTAATCACCGTAATAATTCTGTCCATGGTTGCAAAGAACAACGTACTGGAGACTGCAACGAGTAAGGCGAATACCAACATCCAGAGCATGAGCTTAGGATTGTTATTAAAAGTCATCGTATTAACTCCAAAATCAGCCGAGCTTTGATATATCAAAGTATCTGGTTTCTGTGAAATACGGGATTGTGATATTTCTACTTTTGTATTGGTACTATCACTCCTAAAACGCACGTTAGAAACATAACCTGTTTGGTTAGGAAGCACATTTAAGTTCAATGTAAACAGCACAACTACAAAGAGAATCAAAGAGATTATTATTGTAAATAAAGTTTTTGGTATCATGCAATAGGAGCGGAGTATTGGGGCTGTTTAACAATATCTTTTTATTTGTGCTGGATATTTCACATTAGGTTTCTGACATACTTCGTGAACGTTAGCTAAGCTGGTCTCTTAACATTCTTCGGTTTATAGTCTGACACTTTATCCATACGAGCGAATACGGAATCGTCTATGATGCCATCGGTGATCTCCCGATCATAGGTTGGTGTTAACGCGAATACACCTGTGCGGTTGTTGTAGAGCGTGCCTGCTACATTCGGCTTAACATCAATCTTGATTGTATCTTCATCAAAGGCCAGACCTAGTTGTTTGGCTTTTTCGATCATCCACTGTAAGGCGATGTCGGATAGACTTTCATCAGGATAGCCTCCGCCAACATTGCTGTGTACCCCTGCAAACCAGCGCTGCTCCAGTACTTGCTGAAAGTCGCGTGGTGTGGTGTTGGTACTCTTAGTCCACAACGTTGGTTTAAAGTTGCCGCGCTTTTCGTCTACCGAAATAGCATGATAAGCATTTTCGATCAGGCTGCTGAGTGTAGTATCGTAAAATGAATATTTCTTTTTATTATACCATTGAAGAACGTTTACAGGAAAGCCAAGTGAGCCTACGGTATCCCACACACCAATGAATTTTATTCGTGAAACCTCATAACTATTATCGTCGCGAAATTTTTTAGCAATGTCTGAATCGGGTGCTGCGTCTTTATTGCGATAAAGTTCGTAGGCTTTATCAAACAATACGAGGTCGTTCTTTTTTAAGATTCCACATTTACGAATAAGGCCAGCTAAACTGCGAGCAGTATAGGCACCTCGACTAAAACCGAATAAATATATTTCGTCTTCGAAGTCTGCACCTTGCTCATAGTTCCAGCAGATGAATTTATAAATATCGAGAATGTTATCGTCGATGCCCTTGCCTGTGGCGCCATTAAATAAACGGGTAACGGTGTTGCCTTCGGCCCCTATACCTTCATCATAGAATTTAATCTGTTGTATGTTTTTAGAATCGCGCGTAAGGATGTAATCAAAAAGCTTTTGCACATTGGTGCGGACAGGTTTGCCTCCTTCCATTACGTTTGGCTTGTTCCAGGTTCCGTCACTGCAGGTGATGATACGTTTCATTTCTTTTATAATCTATTTAGCAAGTTTAGGAAATGCAGTTATAGAATCAATACCTCTTTGGTGGTATTCTTTAATAAGAAATGCTAATGATACAATTTTGTTGGTGGCTACCTGCTAAGGCACACACGGAAACCCTGATCAGAACCTTTAGCATTTGCCTGATGGCTGCCACGGAAAGATGGCTCGCAGCAGAAGTCTCCACCAATCCAGCCACCGCCTCTCCATACGCGCACGGAGCCGATGGCAGTAGTGGCGTCTTCATACCAATCTTCACACCACTCTCTTACGTTGCCTGACATATCATAGAGCCCCAACTCGTTAGGCTTCTTGCTACCAACTTGCTTAGTCTTGTTATTGTTTTTTTCTACTACGGGCCAGGACCATACGCCAGCTAAGTATTTATCGCCAGCATTTTGCCAATACCATGCAACGGTGTCTATGCTATTGCTTCCGCTGTACTTGTAGCTCTTACTCACCTGACCTCCGCCAGCTGCGTATTCCCACTCTGCTTCTGTGGGCAATCTGTAACCGTTGGCTTCTGCATTGATGGTTACTATCCATTTGATATCATCGAGATCATTCTTGTTGTTAGGATCTTTTTTGTTCTTGTCTATTGTGTAGTATGGCTTCAGATTTTCTTTTATACTTCTTTTGTTGCAGTACTCAACGCAGTCGTACCAGCTTACGGTTTCCACTGGCAAATTGTCTCCTTTGAATTTTGAGGAATCACGGCCCATCACATCAAGCCACTCTTTTTGAGTTACTTCATATTTGCCTATATAAAAGTCTGATAACGTAGCACTTTTGCCATAGAGATTTGAGTTTGTATTTATAAAGGTTCCACCTTTAACCAATACAAAATTATCGGGTTTTTTAGTGATCGATTTATTATCGGTCTCGCTATTGCCAATTTCTTTTTTATCATTCTCTTTTTGTGAACAAGCGCTGATAATGACTATGGTAGCCGCTACAAGTAATGGTAATAATTTTTGCATTGGAAGTGTCTCCGTTAAATTGATAAGGAAAAAGATTGCAGGCCGCGACAGCCTGCAATCTTTCGAATATAGAAAGCCGTTGACTCTGAAGCCAGCCGACTTAATTTTTAAACTACCACACGGTGGCGTTGCAGTAACCACTCTTGTTACTGTATGCTTCAACTGCCAGAATCTGAAGATTAGGACTGCCCATAGCGCCAATGTGACTGCTCCAATAGTTCCAATGGTTGCTCATGGTTACAGCATGGTTTGATCCTGTAGATGAACCACCCCATTGACTCAAGTACTGCCAGAAAGTTGCTGTGCCTTGAATGGAAGGTTGGTTTACTTGCTGATGCTTATATACACCGTAGCTGTGTCCATCGCTTGTTACTGAACCAATATAGGTTGCAGCATAGGTTACTGAGCCTAACTCGCATACATAATATTCAATGAGCGGATTTGTAGTCCAGCCATAAACACCAAAGAAATTATAGCTGCCAGTTAAGGAACCACAATTGTAGTTTATAGTTCTGCTTGATGATCCGGGATTCCAGCCTTTACCGGCAACTATATCTCCAACGTTAGACCAGTTTGCTGCAAAATTGCCAGCGTATGTTCCAGCCTGAGGAAAAGATATACTGCCTGATCCGCTACTTACATAGCACTGATAGAAGTAGCCGTGATCTGTGCCTGTACTTTTTAAATGAACACTTGGTGCAACGTCAGCGTTCTGGTCTGAACAACTTGATAAGAAGAGCAGAATAACTGCTGAAAAGCTTAATACTTTTTTCATGATTGAATTGGTTAATTAATTGACATTTAGTTTAGAGTTTTTGCGAGCCAGACATGAATGCGCCAGGCTTGCGTTTACAGGTTTGATGGGTTAATGTTTCATGGTGTTGAATGGGGTTAGTTGTTAATTTGGGTTACTGATACGAAAGATATAGTGACACCAAATTCAGGGCTTGGATATTTGTCCCGAAAACGTGTGAAAACGTCTACAGAGGCATATTTCCCTTTAAACACCGTTAAAAATGAAGATGCGAGAACAGGTATTTTTAAGGTTCTTTTATGACACCTTACCTATTGAGAAGACTGAGTTAAAGCCTCATCCCCAACCCTTCTCCGAGGGAGAAGGGAGCTGATTCAACTTGCTGTTATGTTAATCAACTTTGCTGTGTATGGCGAAGTCTTTTGGGGCGACATTGTAATACTCTTTGAATACGCGGCTGAAGTATGCGGGATCGGTAAACCCGCAATCATACGCAACCTGGCTGACGGTGAGATGTCCGTGGGCAAGAAG
>DATJHZ010000420.1:0-12023 GCA_035493595.1 Cyclobacteriaceae bacterium
TTTTCATAGAGTAGAAGACATTAACCCATAATTACTACGGAAATGAGTCTCAACATTCGATGGTATAATAGACGAGCTAAGTTATTTTTGGGTATACTTATTTTTATCTTAATTGTAATCTTTATCACTAAAGTATTACCAATGATTAATTCTCTAATTCAATAAGTTAATGCTAAAGATTCTGGCTCAATGTGTGTTATGCCATAGGATGCACATTGGGTTGGTGTTCTTCATACACTATAACGACTAGAGGCTGTTGTTAATCAACGGCATAGATAATACCTCTTGAAAGTACGTGTCTCGTTGAATCTTCCTTACTTGTTTTATCTGTTCAACGTTATGACAATCGCTCCCTAAAATATGTATTAAGCCTCGATCAACCAGTTTTCTTGCTGTTTGCCGAGCTTTGACAGTGTAACCATTACTTAATGATCTGATATTTATCTGGAAGATGGCACCTTGATTGAAGATCTCTGTTGCTATTCTAAGATCATTTTGTATATAGGGATATCGCTCCGGGTGCGCTAGCACAGGTAGGTAGCCATTAGAAATAGAAATTGAAATAAATTCTTCTACCCTTGAAAGTTTCTCTGAAGCTGATGTTTCAAAAAGAAGAAATTTGTTACCAAATGTAAGCAGGGTTTCTTTGTTCTTTACTGCCTTTAAAAGATTACTATCCAACATATATTCAGCAGCAGTGTCAACATCAATATCAACTTTCTTTTCTTTTAGGTAGGCTTTAAGCGTAGCAAGCGTGTTGATAATTTTTGAATCAGAATTTTGATAATTAGAATTGATGTGTGGTGTAGTAATTACTTTTTTATATCCCATTTTTTGAAGACTCAAGATAATTTGTAATGACTCATTCAAGGATTTTACACCGTCATCTAATCCAGGTAGCAGATGTGAATGAACATCAACCTTAAGAGAGTTTACATTGTTATTGAAATGATTGATTCTTCTTATCTGATCAACTAAAAATTTAAACATAATGAAAATAATATTGATGCTTAAAATTAACGTATTCAGCTATTGAATTAATATCTATTAATACCGAACAATAGATCGGTATTTTTACGGATAAAAATTAAGGTCGAATTAGTGTCTTATGTTGAATGATTACTTTTCAGATAAGAAAGATTTAATAATTCAAATTCTTAATTTCTTCACGCACTCTTTTAAGAAAAATTTGTAACTCTGTAGTTAGACCGACGATGGTGCTTGAATATGTTTCGTGCACTCTGTATTCTTCCAGGAGATAAATTAATGAGTGACAGCGAATATTTTTAGCAATAGGAGAGAGCTTATGAATTTCAGCCTTTAACCCATTCAAGTCTTTTACGGCACTGTGTTTCTTTATGCTCGCCTCAGTTTTTAGTACATCATTAATAATAATCCTCTTAATTTCTTTGAGTCTTTGACGATTATTATCGAAAGCATCTTCATAAAATTCCAATGATAAGAAATCTTCATCAGGTCTAGGAGTGGGACATACTTTACTAATTTTACTTATGAGATTGTCAAATTGGAATGGTTTGGTTATGAGATCTTGAAAACCAGAAGAGTCGATTTTATTCTTTAAACCTTGAGAGTAAGCCTCAGCTGTAAACGCAATTATTGGAGTGTTTTGGTTTTTTCCTTTATTCTGTTTCCGAATTGCAGCCGTTACCTCATAGCCATTTAATCCAGGCATTTGAAGATCCATGAGAATAGCATCAAATATTTTATTAGACGTATGCTGTAGTGCTATGTAACCATTACTGGCAATGGTGCAGGCTACACCGCAGTCTTCTAAAAAGGACTTTACAAGTAACTGATTGGACTCTACATCTTCCACATAGAGTATTCTATATTCGTTAATGGAGCACTCAGTAGAATTACCTCCTCTGATGCTTTTTGAAGTAAGTGGAGTAACTCCGGTGTTTATTTTAAACGGAATTGAAATCAGGAATTCAGATCCTTTATTAACCTCGCTCAATACATCAATTTCTCCGTTAAATAAATTAACAAGGTTTTTTACGATGGAGAGACCAAGGCCGGTGCCACCAAATTCTCTTGAGATATATTTTTCCGATTGATTGAATGCTGTAAAAATAGCCTCAAGCTTCTCTTCTGGTATCCCGATTCCCGAATCTCCAACAGCAAATAATAACGTGCAACTATCACCATTTTCTGTTTTTGATTTCAATGAAGTCTGGATGCGAACATGACCTTTGCGGGTAAATTTTAATGCATTATTTATGAGGTTGTGCAGTATCTGATTTAACCGGCTGAGGTCGCCAATTACAAAATCAGGAATATTGGTGTCAATGGTTATGAGGAAATCCAATCCTTTTTCAGAAGCAATGAGTTGATACGAAGCCTGAAGCTGTTGAAGTAACTCAACTGGACTGAATGTGGTTTCTTCAAGCTCTATTTTGCCAGCTCTTATTTTGTTGTAATCGAGAATGTCATTGATCAAAAGAACAAGATTGTCGCCTGAGTGCTTTAATGTGTTGATAATTTCTAACTGATCTTCGCGGGGACTTCTTTTCAATAATAAATTAGATAGGCCGATAACGGAATTAAGAGGAGTACGTATTTCATGACTCATAACAGAAAGAAAATCCTCCTTGATTGCAGAAGCTTCTTCGGCCAGATGCTTGGCTTGAATGATTTCTTCTTCTCGTTTTTTCTGGAGAGTTATGTCATAACTAAATGAGAAATGCCCTACAAAGCTTCCATTATTCCATATGGGTATAATGTTCTTCAATAGCCAGACAATCTTTCCAGATTTTGAACGTATACATATTTCTCCTGACCATTCTTTAGTCTCTTGAATGGTATTCCATAGTATGTTAAGTAATTCAATAGCGTTTGTTCCTGAATTATCAAGTGCTGGCAGGAGTTGGTGATATGTTTTGCCTATAACTTCAGAAGGCGAATATCCCAACACTTCGGTGAAACGTTTATTTACACTTGTTATGCATCCATTCTTATCAGAACTTATGGTTATTGATATTTTATTTAAGGCATCCGTTTTTAGTTTGAGATCATGATATATCCGTTGTAAACTATCTTGAGATTCGATTAACTTTTGATTGGCAAGAGTTACCTTGACAGATTGCTCTTCTAACTCACCCAGGGTGATGTTAAGCTTTTCATTGAGCGTTCTATATTGCTGTACTGAATTGATTAAATCTATATTGGAAAGATGTAGCTTCTTTTCATAGGCAATCTCATTGCTAATATCATGCATCAGCCAGCGTATTGCTGTAACATTATTTTCACTGTCAACGATGGCTTTTAAATTCTTATGGAACCAACAGTATTGCCTGTTAACTTTATTATCCTTTACTCTGATTCTCGTTGAAATGGATTCCCCCGGATTCTCAAGGGCTTGTTGGAATAAATACTTAAATATCTTTTTATCTATCGGATGTATATCCAATTTTTGACCAATTACATCTTCAGATGTATAACCCAATATGTGGGTAAGGGCAGGAGAGACGTATTGAATAAATCCATCGACGTCGTATAAACCAATAATATCATTTCCTGATTCTGCGAGTAGTTTGTATTTTTCTTTGTTGGCATTTAATTCCTGTGCAATGAGTTTGGATTCTGTAATATCTCTTGCAACACCAAACATGGTTGTCTGGTAAGAATCATTTTCCAGAACATCGCCTGTCAATTGAATCCATCGAGTGGCGCCTGATTCTGTGCATATTCTATGCTCAATCTGAAAAATTTCTTTTTTTTCGAAGCAATCTTTTGCTTTGGATAAAACAATCGCTTTGTCTTCCGGATGTATATAGTCTAAAAATCTGGTTGTATTAATCTGACCATTTTCTTTATCTATGCCAAAGATTTTATAGGTTGTTTCCGACCAGAGTAAATTTCCAGACGTATCCCAACGCCAGCTTCCGATATTGGAAAAGCTTTGTGCCAACCTGAAGAGTGTTTCCATTTCCTTCAGATTAGTTTCTGCAGCTAGTCTATTCGTTATATCAATCAACAAATACATTTGACAATAATCACCATTGATACGAATACAACTTGTCTGTACTTCAAATGATTTTGGCTCTCTTTTTTTATCGTAAAAATGGCCAATGAACGAAGGAGGAATATTCACTCCTTTTTTTACTTGGAGGATTCGATTATAGATTTTATGCTTCGTCTTTTTCGTTGCGTGACTGATAACGGTTTTGTCTTTGATTTCTTCAAAGCTTTGATAGCCAAAGATTTTTAAAAGAGCCTTGTTGGCATATATAAAATCATTTCCTTTAGCAATTACAAGACTCAATGACTCACTGTCAACAACCGTTTTGTATTTAGCTTCGCTTTCTTGCCTAAGTATCTGTTCATTCGTTAATTCTAACTGAAGTTTCTCGATCTCTCGTTTTTTCTTTTTTACTAATTGCTGACGATTAATAATTAGTGTAATCAATATCAGGAAGATAACAAACACACCCAGGAAAGGGACAAGTCTTTGAGTTTGCCTTACATCAGTGAACAACTGAGTCAATGGCAGATCGCTGTGAATGTTTATGTGGGTACTAACTTGTTGGAGATTTTCAAGTGTGCGACGCAGGCTATTTGCCTTACTTTTTTGCGCGTATGTTAAGCTGCAAATTAAAAGTAGTGCTGATAGTAAACATAAAGCCGTCCATCGCCTGTTTTTCATTATTGTGAGAGCTATTCTTTGGATCTAATGAAAGAAATCCAAATAGTGTTAAAACTTTATTTTATGCTCTGAGATTCTGGTTACCAGTTCTGTAGTGTTCTTTAGCCCGAATTTTCCTAGTATGTTAGCGCGATGGGTCTCAACAGTTCGTGGACTCACATTCAGCATGGCGGCGATTTCCTTACTGGAATTCCCGTTCATTAGATTTTTGATTATTTCCTTTTCCTTCGAAGTTAGTGATGGCAAGCCACGGTAATTTTTTTTATACAAGCTTCCAACAAGGATATTTGAAATTTCAAGTGAATAGAATTTCTCACCCTCCAAAACTTTTTCAAGACCCATTATTAACTCAGATGGCTCTGCATTCTTATGAATGTAACCATCAATGTCTGCCTCTAAGGCGTTTACGATATAGAATTCTTCTTTGTGAGAACTTAAAATAACTATTCTAATGTCAGGGTTTAATTTTCTGATGCAGTTTATGGCATCAAACCCGCTTTCTTTCTCAAGTGAAATGTCAATTAATGCAAGATCTGCTTTAACATCTGACATTACCGGTTTGAAGGCACTGAAGCTTTTGTATTCACCTACAACATTGAAATGTGGATTTTTATTCAGAATAGCAATCAATCCAATTCTAAATAAAGCGTGATCATCAATCACTACTATCCTAATCATGGTAACAAAGTTATGTGAATAATAAATGATGCAACTCTTTGATTTTAATACATGAAATGTGGGCTCCTTGAACAAACCTCTCAGCTTGCCCACAACCAACACAACCTAGTCCAGGAGCCCAATTCATTGCATGTAGAGCATAAGCCGTTAATAGACAAATGCGCTTCTTTAGGAGAGGATTATTTTATTAATGCTTTATTTGATTCTTAATTATTCGTTGCTGTAATAGTTTATCTTGACACTTGTCATCAACTAACAATTACTACACATCCTAACTATATCATAATTCAAAAGTATAATGGAAATTTCACTTGCTTATTCAGTATAATTATTCACCATTGAATAAAAAAAATACCTATTATGATCTCCGTATCTATACGGATAGAGTTTATGACTGCGGTTAGTCTCTACTTTGATAGAGTTCAGATTGAATTTAGAAGCACCTGCTTTCAAAAAAGGGGTTCATTGATGCTATGGAAGATTGGATTGAAGTCATTTGATTGTTGTTTTTGTAAGTAATTCCGTCGAAATTGAAGGAGGGTGAATATTTAATGACTACACCTGCTTTTGCAAATTTGCTTGTTCTATGAGAATAAATACCAATAAGCGCCTGGTAACTATTGCAGTCATCATTATTACTGCTTTACTAATACTAAATATCCTGGCGACCCTTTATAATAATAGCATTATTGAAGAGAATAGAAGACTTCAAAAACAGGCAGAAGAAGTAAAAGTAACTATTTCACAATTTGCAATAGTGATCATTCACAATCTGGATCTGGGTGTGCGCGGATATGCACTTTACAAAAAAGAAAAATATCTATACCCCATGAAGTTTGCCCTGCGTGATAAAGATTCCATACTTCATATTGTTGAGCGATCATTATTAATGCAAAAATACCCCGTTACCGAGTTTTATCAGCTTAGAGATTCAATTAATTCTTATGCGAACTTATGCATTAATATGTTTGAATTATTTAAAGCAAATAATATCAGCGAGTTTAATCGTATTTCTGACCTTGATAAGGGATATCACTTGTGGTTACAATATGAGCGGTTTGCCAGGAAGGTTTACCAGTTTGAGAATGAAATCAATGAGAATGCTAAAATAAGATATTATGCAGCGATGCGAGATAATTATCTGATCCAAATCTTTCTGTTAGTGATCTGTTTTCCAACGCTGTTGTTTACGGCCATTCATACGAATAAAAAGTTTATGATTGAGGTTATGTTGAGAGAGTCAGAAGCGGAGAAAGCTTCACTTCTTTCATCGCAAAATAAACTACTTGAGTCGATTGTAGCTGAGCGAACGAAAGAAATAGAGGAGAAGAACAAAACTTTACAGATTCAGAATGACGAAATAACAACTCAAAACGAAGAAATCATTGCGCAGAATGATGAGTTGAATACACAGCGGGAAGCGTTGGCGAAACAGAATGAAGCTTTAATAGAATCTAAGCGATTACAATTAGAACTCTATACACAAAACCTGAAAGAGAAGTCTGATATGATTACTCGCATTACTGGTGAACTGGATGCTATGAAAGGTAAAATTTCAACGGAGCAGGAGCAAGTTGAAAAGTTTGATAGCATACTTCATTTTAATATCCTTACGGAAGACGACTGGGAGCGATTTAAAAAAATATTTCAGGAGGTGTATCCAAATTTCTTCGCAAAACTTCGATATAAATTTCCTGCTATCACTGCTTCAGAGTTACGACTTTCTGCTTTAATTAAAATGAAGCTATCACTCAAAGAAGCAGGTACGATGCTTGCTATTTCTGCGGACAGTGTTAAGAAATCACGCTATCGATTAAAGAAGAGATTAGGTCTGCAAGAGGAAGAATCACTTGAAGAGTTTATTATAAATCAGATTTAACGCTTGGAATCTTAACTGTCAGAATTGAAAATAAATTGGAGAGAAAAATCTCTCCAATTTATAACATCAAATCTATTTTTTGTTTTTCACCAATGCCATTCCACACTTGCTGCACTTACCAGCTTTGGCAGAGGTAACATCTGGATGCATGGGACAAGAATACACGGCTGCAGCATTTTCATCTAATACTTTTCTATGATCCATTTTATGACTGGAGCAATGAATAGCGCATGCGCCAAATTGTTTATAGCTTTCATGAACTTCTGCTATAACATTGCCATCTTTATCTTTCACGAGACAAACGCCATTCATAGGCGGTCCAACAGTCCATCCTTCCTCTGGTTTGGGAAGGTATGGAACGAAATTTCCATTCTTTTCTGCCTTGCCTAAATTCTTACCAGTTTTGGTATCTATAAGCATTCCGGTGCCATCAACGTGCGCAATCTCGGCTCCGGCTTGATCTGTGATTACACCTTCCATCGTTACGTTTCCAATGTGCTCACCGTTCTTGTCGGTTATCTTTCCTGAGGCATCAATTTTAGGAGCCTTGTAATTTTGAGCCAGAGAGAAACTCATAGCCAGTATTGTTACAACCAAGGCTGTGCATACTTTTTCAAAAGCTTTCATAAGAGTTGTTGTTTAAATTTTACTTGTAAAAGTACCTTGCTACACTAGCATAACGGTTGATTTTGCGCATTGTTACGTATGACTTTTGTTAGCTTGACTTTAAACAAAAATGGAGGCTAATCATTGATTCTAAAAATTTTCTTCATTTTCTCATTGCAGAGTTTTAATTACGGTCAGCAAATCTGATTTATTAAAATTTTAAGGTAACGTGAGGTGGGAGGAAGGCTATTGATACATGAGTAGCATGATGTATCAATTTAATGATGATACAAACCTACAAGCTTAAAAAAATATTAATGATAAGAAACGCGACAATCTCCGGGGCGATTACGACTTATAGTTTGATACATAAACATTTTTTTTGTTTGATTTCGTAATGCGGTGAATTAATATGCATATATTCTATAGTATGAAAAAATCAGATGATCTTTTTACTTATATCACAGCAGCGTGTGGGCTTTTGGCAAGTTGTGGCGACTTCATAGTAACTTTTATTTTGGGAGCATTATTTCCAGGATATAATTCTATCCATCATTCAGAAAGTTATCTGGGAACATCACAAAGTCCGGTGGCGTTTTATATGAATGCGTGGGGAATTGTATTCTTTGTACTGTTTTTAATTTATTCCATAGGCTTACGTAAGTTTCTTTTTATACAGGGAAAATGGCAATTGACTGTAGTAATTTGCGTGGCTTTATATGGTTTGGGTGAAGGCCTGGGGTCTGGTCTATTTCCATATAATCATGTCAATAAGGTTTTAACTTTATCAGGTGAACTTCATAGTTTTTTTGGAGCGATGGGAGGGATAGCGCTTGCAATTATTCCATTAGGCTGTTATAAAATTTTTCATCGCGAATCATATTTAAAACTGAATAGATATAGTCTCATAGTTTTTATTACAGGTATAATTCTTGTCATTCCGTTTCTTTTGTCAGAGAGTGGTATCATTTCATACAGAGGATTATTGCAACGTGTTTATATATTAAATTATCATGCCTTCTTTTCTGTGATTGCACTGGTTATGATCAGGAATACTATGAAAGATTGAGTGATGTCATAAGGAAGTTAACAAGTTGACTAATGAAGCAACACCATCGATCAGATTACGTTAAATTGTCGTAGTCATCATGTCAGATGTGTTTATTAAAATTTTATTAAAGATCAATGGAGTTACATTCAAAAAAAGGTGCATGGAAGCATCTCTTTCGGTTGATCATACCGCATAGAAATAAATTCTTACTTGTTGTATTTATTGGCCTGCTCAGCACCGGAGCGAATCTTGTAGAGCCATTGATTTATCGTGAGGCTATTAATGATGTAGCCGGATTGTTTGTTCACCAGGTAAAAGCGGATTCCCAGGCTCAGCTTGATGAAGGAAGTGACGATGATCCAATAACAAACCTGACTCAGAAAGAATTTTCTCCAACGAAGGTAAAAGTAAAGGAACCTCATCGTAAAGGTCATGTTGCAGAGCGATCTCCTCAACAAGCGTTGGAAACATTGTTATGGTCCGTTGGTCTTATTTTTCTCATCAATATGATTGGTTACTTACTCACTTTACTTGGTGAGAATCTAAATGTAAAACTTTCATGTCTTGTTGAGCAAAATTTTATACAGAATACATTTGTACATGTGTTGAGGCTTCCGTTGGGCTTCTTCAGCAAACGATCAAGTGCTGCTGTTGCCAAACAGATTAATCAGTCTGAAGAAGTATCTGCTATTGTAAATGGTTTCTCACAGGAGATCCTTCCTGAACTGATAAGTCTCGTTGGTATTCTGGCAATCATGTTCTGGCAAAATGTTACACTAACATTACTCGCCATTGCAGTGATTCCTTTTTACTTACTCATTGCGTGGAGATCGGCCAGCAAATTAGAAACAGGATTATCTTCATACTATGAACGTTGGGAAGATGTATCCTCTCACATGCAGGATGCACTTACGGGTATCAAGACCGTAAAGCTTTCTGGAGCAGAACAACGAGAGGCTGATAATCTCAAAAAAGTTTCTGATGGCGCCTATTCCGACTATGTCAAAAGATCAAGACTCAGTAATCAATATGTATTCTGGGAAAATGCTCTGATGCAGATAGCAGCTGCCCTTGTACTTGGCTATGGTGGTTATCTTACACTGGAGCATAAATTCACACCAGGAGATGTTGTGATGTTTGTGGCTTACCTTGATCGTCTTTATTCTCCAATCGATTCACTTACCAGCTTGTGGGTAAATCTGCAACAGAACATAGCTTCAATATCGAGGGCATTCAAACTTCTTGACAACGGTGTTGAGGAAAAAGAAGGAGCCAATATAAAAATTACAAAGGGTAGAGTTGAATTTAGAAATGTCCATTTCAGTTATTCAGCTGAGCGTGAAATACTAAAAGGAATTTCGTTCACACTTGAGCCTGGAAAAGTGACCGCTATTGTCGGTTCTTCTGGTGCGGGGAAAACGACAGCGGTTGATTTGCTTATGAAATTATATGATCCATCCGAAGGAGAAATCTTTATTGATGGTGTATTGACTTCAGGACAAAGCCCATCTTCTGTGCGCAGTCAAATTGGAATGGTTGCAGCTGATGGCGCTATATTCCGCGGCACACTCGCCGATAATATCAGGTATAAAAAACCGGATGCCACTACCGAAGAAATCATGAAGGCAGCATTAGGTGCTGGCATGGAACATACATTGCAGAGACTACCGGACGGACTTAATACAAGTGTAGGAGAAAATGGTATGGGACTTTCTGTCGGAGAAAGGCAGCGCATACAAATTGCACGCATCCTTGTCTCTAAGCCGCGCATTTTGATATTGGATGAAGCTACTGCTAATCTTGATTACGCCACTGAAATTGAAATCAAGAAAACGGTTGATGAAATTCGGAAAGAAAACACTGTTATTATTATTGCCCATCGGTATTCCATGGTACGTGATGCAGATCATGTTATTGTTCTGTCAGCAGGTGAAATTGTAGAACAGGGAACTCCAGAAGAATTGCTAAACAAGCAAGGTTGGTTTGCAGCCTTTGCTAATTCAACTGAAAGCGAGCAAACAGAATCTGAAGAGACTGAAGAAAGCGATGATGAGGAAGAAGAAATTGAAGAAGATTACGAAGAGGCAGAAGAGAAATAATTGGTGAACCTGGCCTTTCAATAAACAATTAACAGATGAAAATTAAGAACCTGTTGAAACGAAGAATATGGCCCTTGCTAGTGAGTGTGAGCAGCGCAATGATAATGCTTCTTGCATTTTTTATTCCTTCTCTGCAGGATCAATGGGACCGTTATCAATCCAGGCGCATCATTCAGCAATATGTTGCCATGGGAGATGAGTTTGTAAGCGAAGAGAACTTTACGATGGCAGAACAGGCTTTTACCAAAGCTTACGAACTTTCAGGAGACACGCGACTTGATATTGAAGTGAAGAGATTAAAAGCAAAAGTAAATCGTATTTATCAGAACCCTGAGTGGGGCAGTAAACCTCCGGAAGGATTGGAAGAATTAGATTTTCAATTTTTACTTCATATGCAGGCAGGTGAGGAGCAAGAAAATGAACGCGCGCAGATTCTCACCAGCTATGGTATTTACCTGGCAAGTATTGGTAAGCAGGCTGAAGCAGAGAGGAAAATTCGCGAAGCTCTTCGCATGAATCCATCAGAAGTGCTTGCGCTGATTAATCTTGGCAACTTACTGGATGAGCATGGTAAAAAAGAAGAAGCAGAAAAATCCTATAGAAAAGCTATTACACTTGCACCACGCAATGCCCGTGCTCATTATAACCTGGCCATATTATTGTCTGAATCAGGTCATACAGATGAGTCAGTAAAAGAGCTTAACAAAGTCATTCTGCTTGATCCTTCTGATAGCGATGCTGTTCATCAGCGCGATTTACTTATGAAGAAGTAATGCTTGAACATTTGTAAGTTTAAGAATGATAGTTGATTTATTAACTCGTTAAATTTATACCTTAACCATAGAGCTCCATTTTTCAAGGATGTTCACTATTTCTTCCAGCTTAACGGGTTTGCTAATGTAGTCATCCATACCAGCCTGAATACATTCTTCCCTGTCGCCCTCCATAGCATTAGCAGTCATAGCTATGATAACTGGACGTTCACCTGCTGTTATTCGTATTCGCCTTGTGGCTTCCATGCCATCCATCTCAGGCATTTGTACG
>DATJHZ010000421.1:0-11101 GCA_035493595.1 Cyclobacteriaceae bacterium
AAGCTCATGCTCTTTTTCCTCACGTACCCGTTGTGTATAATATCGAAGTCCAACATAAAGAAGACAGCTGATGAAGAGCGCATATAGAACATACGCCCACCATGTTTTCCACGGTGGTGGAAGTATGTTTATTGCCAACGACAGTTTTTTATTAGTGTTCCATGATCCATCGTATGAGGTCATCACCTCAAACGTATATTCGCCAGGTGCGAGATTGGAATAGCTTGCCTTTCGCGTAGAGCCTACATAATTCCAATCTTTATCAAGCCCTTCCATCCGATAAGCATATTGAAACTTTTCCGGATTACTATAATTCAACGCCAAATACTCAAATGATATGTGCGCTTCGTTGTACCGAAGTGTTAAGGCATTAGTTTTTAAAATGGATTGGTTTAGAATAACACGTCCATTGATTGTATCATTCGCTTTAATTGACCTGTTAAAAATGCTGAAATCGGTTAAGAGTAATCGTGGTGAAATTGTATCGGCCAGAATTTTTTTAGGATCAAAAATATTAAACCCGTTAATGCCCCCTACTATAATTCGACCATTGTGGGTTTTAAAAATGGATTTGCTTTGAAACTCCATTCCTTGAATACCATCATGCGTGTTGTAGTTTCTGAATTTGTTTGTTGTAGGATCGAGTTGAGACAATCCACTTTTAGTAGTGAGCCAGAGATTACCCATATCATCTTCCTTGATTCCGGTTATCAGGTTATTAGGCAAGCCATCAATGGTTGTATAGGTCCTTAGCAGATTAAGGTCTGCATCAAGTTTGTTTAATCCAAAATCAGAGCCTACCCAGATATTTCCGTTCTTTGATTCGCTGATATAATTAATCCGATGACCATTGAGACTTTGTGATTTAAAATTTCTAAACTTTATTTTATCAGGAAACATACTTTGAAGAGAATCCAGGTTAGTGACATTCAAGCCTGTTGCTGTTCCTACAAAGAGTCGGTTTTTTGAATCAATAAATACTGATACAATGAAATTGTCGAGCAAGCTTTTACTGTCGCCTTGATCATTTGTGTATTGATAAAATCGCTGTGAAACAGGATCGAATAAATTAAGACCTGCTGCCTGCGTTCCAACCCATAACCTTTGATGACTGTCTTCAACGGCACACCATATACTATTTTGCCTGATTGAAAATGGATCTTTTTCATTGTGCTTGTAGCGCGTGATCTTTTTTGTTTTGAAATCAAGTTTATTTAATCCTCCCTGCCACGTGCAGATCCATAAGCCAGTTTGCCCAACACACAAGTACACAATCTTATCGCCGCCAATTGAATTAGGATCTGCTGGATTATTTTTGAAATGAGTGAAAGAGTTAGCTTGTTCATCATATAAATTCAATCCACCGCCGTCTGTTCCAATCCATATTTTTCCATTTTTATCTTCAACCACAGATTGCGCAATCTTATGGCTGAGGCTGTTTGAATTTCCGGGTTGATGATAGATATGACCAAATTCTGATTTGGAAAAAGCTATCTTGTTTATTCCTGTATTATAGGTACCAATCCACACTATACCATTTCTATCTTCCAGAATTCTGGAGGGCTGATTGTTGGATAAAGAAAAAGGGTTTGCCGGGTTGTGAACAATGTGGTTTGTAATTCCTTTATTCTTATCAAGAAAATACAAGCCGTCACCATCAGAGGCAATCCAGATAACTCCTTTTCGATCCTGATAGATTTGAAAAATAGGAACTCTCTTATCTGTTAGTTTTTTTATGGAGAAGATATTCTCTTTCTTATTCCAGAAAATAAGACCAGCCAAATTATTTCCAATCCAAAAATTACCATCGTTGTCAATCAGGATTAGTCTTGGAATATGATCTAATTCAAATTCGTTTGAGATGGGAATGGGTACTTGTTCAAATTTATCAGTAGCGGGATTGTAAAAGCTGAGACTGTTTCTGGATGTAGCAACCCAAATCGCTCCATTATTATCCATCAGAATAGTGGTAGCTTCATTAGCATCAAGCGATTTTGGATCGTCTACCTGATTCTTGTAACGTGTAAAGCTCAGCGTTTCCGGTTTTGAAATATCAACATTGGTTAATTCAATTCTGTTTACACCATCTTTAGCTGTTATCCACAACACGTTTTTTTTCTTATCAAAAAGCGTCCCGTAGATCAGGTCGTTACTGAGGGATTTTGGGTTCTGAGCACTATTATTAATTCTGTAGAATTTTTCAGAGTCTTTATCAAAAACATTCAACCCTTTGGCCGTGCTCACCCAGAGCCTCCCGTTATTATCCTCTGTTATTGATGTGATGCGATTACTGCTGATTGAAAAAGGGTCATTGATAACAGCGCGATATACTTTAAAGTTATATCCATCATAACGGTTCAGTCCGTCAATTGTACCAAACCAGATAAACCCTTCACTGTCTTCAAAAATATCGATGCACGTGCTGCTTGACAATCCGTCAATAGTGGATAAGTTTTCGAATTTCAGATTGGAATATTGGGCTGATAATTTACAGTACACCAACAGAAGCAATAGTACAATTGTTATTTTTTTCATCTTTTGTTAACGTGCTGATCAATTCGCTTTCTAAAATATTGTCACATTCAAGGGTTTATTTCCTTCAAAACACACAAGGCTCGTCATTCCTGACAGCATTGACTTTAGATTATTGACCAAAGTCTATAAATCATTGCTCCTTTCACCTTTTTGGCTTCCTGCTTATGAGAGAATAAAGCATTAAAATTTATAAGATTTCTCTATTGCACTACCTTCCCACCGCATAAGTTCTGGAATTCATTTTACTGTTTTAAAAATTTCAGGTCTTTAAATAATACTGGCACTTTGAGTGTGCTCGCACACTTGCACTGCCAACATTTTGCTACCTAAATAAAAGGAATTCTACGGAATAGTTGAACAAGAAAAAGTGGGAATCATGAAAAATGAAAATGAAAAATCAACAATCTATGATATAGCGCAGCAACTCCGTGTTGCTACTTCAACAGTTTCAAGAGCATTGAATGATCATCCGAAAATAAGTACCAGAACCAAAAGTGCTGTAAAGCGAATTGCGAAGCAGCTAAATTATCAGCCCAATAATATAGCCGCTGCGTTGCGAAATGGCAGAAGCAAAATTATTGGAGTAGTCATTCCACGAATTGATGACAGCTTATTCTCGCTGGCCGTGAGAGGCATTGAGGAAGTCGCAAACAAGTCACATTACAATGTTATGATTTGCCAGACACATGATAGCTTTGAAAAAGAAGTGGAAACAGTAGAAGTGCTTTTAAATTCTCGTGTTGATGGAATTATAGCTTCCTTCAGTAAAAACACCATGCAGTTTGATCATCTTCTGAAGATCAGGCAAAGAGGCACACCGTTAATTCTGTTTGATCGTACGGAAGCTTCAATACCCGTGAACCAGGTTGGTAGTGATGATTTTCTTGGTGGTTATCGGGCCACAACTCACTTGATTGAACAGGGTTATCGCTCTATTGCTCATTTTACCAGCTCAGCAACTATACATACTTTTCAGGAACGGCTTCGCGGATATAAGCAGGCGTTGGCTGATCATGGAATCAGATTTGATGAGTCTTTAGTTCAGAATAGCAATTTACTATTTGAGGATGGACACCAGTGCATAAAGAAGCTGTTGTCGTTACCGCGTAAGGTTGACGCTGTTTTCTCTGCCAATGCCCTTAGCGCCATGGGGGCTATTCAAGCGCTTAAGGAAGCAGGTAAGAAAATTCCGCAAGAGGTTGGGATTGTCGGCTTTAATGATGAAGTATTTACAATTATGTCAACCCCACAGCTATCCACAATTGATCAGCATAATGAACTTATTGGAAATGCTGCTGCTAATCTTTTTCTGGAAGAATTGAATAAAGAATCTGTAATCAGTATTCCCCGACAAATAGTAATAGAACCACATCTCATCATTCGTAAGTCATCACTCCGAATGGATAATACAGAGCTATGAGTATCAACCATTGGCCTTAATTATATTTTACCAGCAGTGGTGAAGAAATACGTTTTGAAAAATTTTCCAGGTATTCGTCCCATTCTTTTTGTGAATTAAATTGTTTGCTCTTCACCCAACCAAACCCGGCATAGTAAACTACTTTATTTTCTTTTGGCTTGGTCATCACCAATATATGACTCTGTTCTTTTACATTAACGCGATGCTCTTGTGCTGACAGCACTGTGGCAGGGTCAATTACTATTCCGGTTCCTAAGGCAGTGTTATCAATTGATTCCCAATAACGAAAGCATCCATGAGCAGAATCTAGTTTTACTTCCCCCTTTCCATCATGAAGTGTAATGCCTATGGTAATATTCGACAAAGGACTATCGCTAACTACTGCAACTTCGTAACGACTAAGGTTACTGCCAAGATCAAGACTTATTGTTTTCTTTTCGTTTACAATAGAACCATTGGCTTTCCATGAATCATAGCTCAATTCGAAAATTGTTCTGATCGGACCGGTAGCAATTGTCTTGTAGCGAGTGAAATTTTTAGAGATATAAAGTGAATCATTATCCCAAACGCCAACTCCCCCACAACCTCTGCTATTGCCAACGTGATAAGGATCATAACCTTCTCCGTGATCTACATGATAATAGCCTGCCGAGTCGAGATTCTTTTTGTACCACGCATCAATCACAGGATAACTAACGCGTTTCAACCAGCAATCTACGCCACTGGTAAGTGTTCCACCCGGCTGTCCTGATTCTGTGATTTGCTGAGCTTTAGGTCCATACGTTCTAAATGCCACACGATCATTCTCCCATGCATAATCATCAATACGCTCAGGCACAAAGCGTGAATAGGTTGTTACATTGTTACTGGGTAATTGTTTCGTTTCTTTAATTAATTCAATCGTGAAATTCTTTTCTTCATTAGCTTTAAAATCGGATTGAAAAAGTATTTCATCTGCATTTCCATCCAAATCATTATCGACAAGCTGGGTTACCAGTATTTTATCGTTATCACTGATTTGTAGATTTTCGTAATCATCTTTTTTACCCAACTCAGTTATCCGGCTAACCGGTATACTGATGGTCTCTGATTTACGATCAATGTCTAATGTATTGATTACAGTAAAATGCAATTTTGTAGATTGATTCCGACATGCAGAAAGTATTACCAATAAGACAACAATCAGAAAATTTATTTTATACAATGACTTCAGCATATTCATTTGCCAGAAGTTGTTTTTATTCTGATAATCGTTAAAGAGTATGCCGGAGCATCATAGGTAAATGATTTACTGGCATTGAAGCTTGATGTCTTTGGTACAACATTCTGAGGATTATCACATGTGTTTTCCGTTGTAGGATCACCTGTAAGAACAGTACTTGTTGCTACCCGATTAATGGAACCCAAACCAGAAAGGTTTACGCGTGCCTGTGTTGATGTAGAGCCTGCGTTCACCAACTTCAGAATGATGTCGCCGGTTTTAGTGTTCTTTACACAAGATGCAGCAAACGCATTTTTAGTGTCGTCACTTAATGAAGATGAGATAACATTAGAGAATTGAACATCACCTTGATTGGTAGAGAATAACTGCTGCACGTAGTAATTAACGGTTGGACAAACTTGCGTGCCTGTGAAATAGATTAAGTTGGGATTCCATTGTGTCTGACCCTTCCGTCCAAGAAGCGGCGCATACGAAGCTAGCTTGACAACATCGCCATTGCGTTCTAGTGATGTCATGTAGGCTGCTTCAGCAAGAGCATTGAAAAATTTGTTTCCTCTTGAGGCATACTCTCCAAGATAAACTTGTGAAGCCTTACGATCATAGGTATCATAACGTTTTAAATTATCTAAAAACCATTCGGGCTTTTCATAGTAGTGTTCGTCTACAACAGCCACCGCTAATTGATTTGCAAATTTCCAGCCTTGCTCAAAATCTTCACCTTGTGGAGCCGGTCCTACTGTACCAACAAGCGTAATTTCAGGATGCTTAGCTCGCACAGCATCATAGATCATTTTAAATCGCTCCATGAACACTGGCGTAATTTTATCTTCATTTCCAACGCCCAGATATTCCAGGTTAAATGGTTTTGGATGTCCGGCTGCAGCTCGTTTGGCTCCCCATGTAGAAGTAATCGGGCCATTGGCATATTCTATTAAATCTAATATCTCCTGAATATACTCTTGTATTTCATTCATTGGCAATCCTCTTTGTCCTGTTCCGCCTATGCGCCAGGTGCCGCCAGAGTTTTGACAACTCACAGCTGCAGGTACAACAGGTAAAGGTTTAGCACCTATGTCTTCGCAAAACTGGAAGTATTCAAAATAACCTAGTCCGGCACTTTGGTGATAGTTCCAGATATTACGTTGCTCTACACGCTGTTCAATTGGGCCAATGGTATTTTTCCATCGATACATATTTCCCAAACCATCTCCATGTACCAGGCAACCTCCCGGAAAACGTATAAATTTTGGTTTTAAGTCTGCAATGGACTGCGCCAGATCAGCCCGGAGACCATTCGCTCTGTTTTTAAATGTTTGCTGAGAAAAAAGCGAAACAACATCGAGTGCAAGTTTTCCTTTGTCAGTAGCTACAATGCTTAAACTTACACTGTCATCGCTCAATGTAGATGTAATGGTTGCTGTATACTTTTTCCAATCTTTAGTTTCTGTTGTGAATGCAGCTTCTCCGCACACTGTTCCATTTTTACTTTTCAGTTTTACCTGCATTGGAATTGGTTTATCAGAAAACTGACGAACAAATACTGAGAAATCATATTTTTCTCCAGCCCGTACAACGATACCATCAAAACCTGAATTTGTAAGACCCACACCTTCCTGGCCCTCTTCTTCAACATTCAGCACTACATAATGCGGATTGTTTGCATGAACAGGTAAAGTTGTTTCGACTGAAATTGTACCATAACCATAACCCTTTGTTATGTAACGCCATGATGTTAAAGAATTCCAGTTATTAGACTGGTTATCGTTGGGAGTATATTCAAACGAACGATTCTGAATTAACTCTCCATAAAGTCCACCGTCAGCAGCATAGTTTATATCTTCAAAAAATATTCCGAATAAGTCTGGACTGATGCGCTTTGCATTTGCTGGCAATGCAGACTGTTGGGCTGATACTATAAATGCGATGCATACAAATGCAACAACCAGCAAGCTAAGTTTTCTAACCATTATAAATTTGATTTGTGTTTTTGATCTGATAAATCTCTAATTATTTTTTTACGTTGATTGCCTTAACTCCTTCATGCGTTGGCTTTACCTGTTTTATGCTGCCATCACTATTAAATTCCAGTTTATCAATGCAGACTTCACGATTGTATCCGGCTGCCTCTCCCATGCTGATTCCTTTTGGATAATTGAATCGGTGATACACAATATACCACTCGTCTTTACCTGGAATCTGAAGAACAGAATTATGACCCGTTCCATAAATACCAGCTTCTTTGTCTTTAGCAATCACGAGATTATCTTTCGGAACATTTATCTTTCCAAGGAGAGAATCAGAAATACCATAACGCACCCGATAATTCTCACTTCGGGTATCATCTTCTGACCACATAAAATAATAAACACCTTTTCTGTAAATCACATAGACACCTTCGCGGAAACTGGCATCAGGTGTAATTACTTTTGTGGTTCCTGATTTTATTGAAATCATGTCGTCATTAAGTTCTGCACCTGCCATGTATCCATTTCCCCAATACAGATAACTCTTGCCAGTTTGTGGATTGGTAAAAACATCTGGGTCTATCTGTTGTCCGCCTGTAACACCTTCAGGACGTTTATCCAGCAAAGGTTTTCCTGAATCAACAAATGGACCTGTAGGATTATCAGCTACGGCTACACCAATTTTTTGCTCTGCGCAGAAGTAATAAAAATATTTATACGTGGTATTAATTTTCTTTTCAATGATGCACGGAGCCCACGCGTTTTTCTTTGCCCAGCTTACATCTTTAGGAAGATCTACTATTACGCCTTCATCTTTCCAGTCTGTTAAATTCCTGGAAGAGAAAACTTTGAAATACGTACCTGACCAATTATTAAAGCCATCGCTTGTAGGATATAGATAGAACATACCTGTTTTCTCCGAATACAAAATATCAGGATCTGCATAATATCCTTCTAGTACCGGATTATGATATTCCTTTGCAAGAACTTCGTATGTCTGCGCTCCTCTTCCCTTTATCGTTACAGTATACTTAACCGGACTCGCTGTAAAGTTCTGCGCTGACTTAGGAGTAATTTCTACTCCTGGAAATGTTATAAACTCCGGGTTAAATGATTTCAAATTTGTAGCAGGCTTTACCGGAAGCGTAAGCCTCTTGTTTACTGTATCTAATGCTATGTTTATTTTTTTTATCGCCTTTGAACTGGCAGAGAGCATGGCATCATCAAATGTTAACCATTTAGTTGTTAACACTTCAGCTTCTTTTGAAGTGATAGGGATTATCGTTCCGTGACGGGGACGAAAATTCATCGATACTTCATTATCGATCAATATAAAATTGTTTAGGTCTTTGCTTTTTGTAAACTGATATTTTCCGCTGCTATAGAGATCATACATTAAAATCCATGTATCAGAATTATTTAATTTAAAAATGCCTGAACCTTCAACTTCTTTATCGGTCTGTTCCAATTGTTTATCCTGAAAAACATAGCCTTCCGTGAGTTTGTCAGATACTGCTTTTTTTATACCTGGCTTCGCTCCTGTGGCTTTAAAGAACAAATGATACTGACCGTTATTAAAAATGATATCACCATCAAGACACGTACTATTATCGGGGCTGAAAAAAAGTTGTTTTGGACTAGTCTCTAACCCAGTAAAATCCTTGTTAGCATAAGCATAGTATAGTTTGATTGGCTCATTGCTGAAACTCATGGACCAATAGATCATATATTTTTGCTGTTGAGCATCATATATAGTTTGAGGAGCCCAAACTTTGTCTATGGCAGCAAACTCAGGAAATGTTTCGGCAATGTTTACAACATGTGAGCTCCAGTTAAGCAGGTCTTCTGATTTTAATAACACCATGGCATGATTTGGTCCCCATCCATTTTTTTTTGTATACATATCAGTAACAGCCATGTAAAATGTTTTTCCCTCTGCTCCGCGTAAAATGTGTGGATCGCGTACTCCGCCTGTAGAACTTATTTGAGCTGAGTTTATAACGGGCATATTGTTATTAAGCGCTCTGTAATTATAGCCATCATTGCTGATTGCAAAACGAATAGCTTCGTCATTACCAGTAAAGTACGTAAATAAGTAGGCGTTATATTTTTCATCTGGAACTCTTGTTTCAGACTTGTGCGAGTCTTTTGTTGAAACTTGTTGGCCCAACATGGGTGCGGTAACACTCAGCGTTAAGCATAAACCAAACCATTTGAAATGATTACTTTTTTTAATCGATCTTTTTGAAGTACAATGCATATTAAATTTCAATAAGCATTCTATTTAGATATTTTAATTGTTTTGTACAACCCACATCATTTTATAAAATCATTTCACATCTGCAGAATAAAAATTTTTTCCAGAGAGGTAAAAAAGTATCATTTATTTTACGGCAGTTTCTTTTGATTTCTCCTTAGCTGATTCTGGTCTGAGCCAGAAAGCTGCTCCTCCAGATGCTCTTAACTTAATTTTCAAAACATCACTTGCACTCACCTTTCTTTTCTCAATCCTAACCTTTGTTCGTGTCGGCGCCGCAGGATCATCTGTATAGGCATTCATTATGAATTTTTTACCTTTTTGTAAAAAGTCGAATGAGATTGATATTTCTCGTTCTTCATTGTTAGTAATCACACCAACAAACCATTCCTCTCCACTTTTTCTGGCAGTGATGATATATTGACCAATTTCACCCTGCAATATTTTTGTCTCGTCCCAAACCGTAGGAAGTTTTTCAAAAAATTCAATTTCAGGTTCACTCTGATAATCAGATGGCTTATCATACCAGAAGAGGGTTTGCAACGGACTGTAATTCACAACGCCCAATGCCAGTTGATGAGCATGCGTTGTTTTTATTTTATTGGAATAATAACAAATGGTATAATCACCTGCTCCCGATATTCCACGCGTGAAGGGTAAAATAGTATTATGATTGGCATCAGGCATTTCTTCATTTCCACGAATACCTTCCGTCGTGAGCAGATTGGGCCAGGTACGCTGTTCACCTGTTGCCCTGAATTCATCATGAATATTTACCATCAATTGATTTTCCGCAGCACGTTGAACAGATTCATGTAACCACGTTGTCCAGCGATGTGAACCTACCTGCACAAAACCATACTTCACTCCTTTAACGCCCCAGTTTTTATATAGGGGAAACAATTCATAATCCTGCTTCACCAGTGCCTGCTGATTGACGTACAGCCACACTCCTACATCTTTCTTTATACCGTAATCTATAATGGCTTTCATATCAAGATCAGCCACTACTTTGCGTGCATCAGAGTCAAAAGTAAATGCCGGGCCGTACCATTTCCAGTCAAAGAGTATGTATTGAAGATTATGCGCTGCAGCAAAGTCTATACAGGCTCTGGCTCCTTCATTCGTCAACGTCATCTCACGAATAATCTTTCCTGGCTTTATCCAACTCGTATTGTTTAATTTTGCAGGGACATTGAGGTTAAGTAAAAGACTGTTATTCGAAATCAGATCACCTGGTTTATCGGCTATCATCATTACACGCCACGGCGTATGAAAGTACGGTACGAGATCTACATTTTCATACAAGGATGTGACAATGGTATTAGGCTTATCTTTCTTCAAGGTAAATTTCGTTCGCACGTAATCAACCATGGAAGCTTCTGCAAGGCACGTATACACGCCGTTGGAGAGTTTGAGCGTCAGTGGTCGCTCGCTTTCATCTGGCCAGCCATTAAGTGGTAGCATTTTAAAAGGTCCTTGTGCCCATTGCTCATACCATGCCTGCGTATTCTCCGGAAAAGTGAATTCCATGTTTTCCGATGTAACGTGATAATAGACACCCGTTGGGTTATCTGGAAAATAATAACGGAATGCAACGCCTTCATTATAAGCACGAATGATCAGGTTAATCTTATACCGTGGATCACTGGCTTTATAAAAGTAAAGTGTCAATGCGTTGTAATGATCACGAATCTGGCTTC
>DATJHZ010000422.1:0-35477 GCA_035493595.1 Cyclobacteriaceae bacterium
TTTTGTTGCAGGTATTGTACTTCCTGATTTTTCATGGCTTCGAGAATCATCTTGGCCTTATCAGGACTGATTTTCATTTCCTGTAGTTTAGAAGCTACTTCAGACTGTTTTTTATCATCTTTCTTTTTCTGCTCGTCCTTAGACTCTTCATTTTTATTTTGTTGATCTTTCTTGTCGTCTTTTTTCTCGTCGTCTTTCTTGCCCTGATCTTTCTGCTCTTGTTCCTTTTTCTCCTGCTCTTTCTTTTCCTGATCTTTTTTCTGTTGATCTTTCTGATCCTTGTTCTGCTGATCTTTCTTCTCTTGATCTTTTTTCTCCTGCTCTTTCTTTTTTTGATCTTCTTTGTTCTTCTGATCTTGTTTTTTCTGCTCGTCCTTTTTCTGCTGTTCTTTCTTCTCGTCGTCTTTAATCTTAGCTCGCAGTTCTTTCAATTTTCGATCATCAGGATATCGTTGCAGGGCAGATTCTAATGTTGCTTTTGCTTCAGGTGTTTTCTCATGGATATATTGATTGGAAGCAATATGAAATGATTGATCAGCCGACTGACTCCAGCAAGCCAATGGCAATAAAACAATGATGGTAATGATTACGCTTTTCATTCTTTTATTTAATTATTTCTACAACGTCTTTAATGTGCTCTATATACTTCTGATAATGGGATACTGTTTTATCTTTCGATAAGCCGTTCATCATCAGGTCGTATGCCGACTTATATTCTTTGGCCGCAACCAATTTATCGGCTTGTGCTTTCAGTTTCTTAGCAAACTCAGAAGGCTCCTGATCTTTGTTGTCTTTGTTTTTCTGTTCGTCTTTCTTCTTTTGCTCTTCAAGTTTTTTCTTCAACATCTCATAATTGTAACGAGCATCCTGGTTGGCCGGATCTGATTTGATAGCCTGTTTGAATTGACTCAGCGCCTCATCAGTTTTGCCTGTTTTAGTGTACATGTTGCCAAGCTGCTGAAATGCTTTTGAACGTATTTTAGTGTTCTCGCTTTGCGTTAAGCCCTGATACGTTGTTTTAGCATTGGCAGTATCGTTAGATAAATAATAGGCGCTCGCCAGGTTAATCTTTACTTCATCTTCATTAACGTTTAAGGTGTCAATGAGGTAACGATATTTTTTAATGGCCTCTTTATATTTTCCTTCATTGAATACTTTCTTCGCTTCAGACTTTATTGTGTTGATAGTACTGATTTTTGTAGGATCAATAAATGCTGAAATGACTATTAACAATGCAACTGCAATCTTCATATCTTAACTGTTTTAACGTTAATTAAAACATCAATTATCATCAGTATAATGGCAAGCCCGAGAAAGTAATAATATCGGTTAGCCGAAACATCAACAAAACGTGCATCACGAAGTTCGCCTTCAATTTTACCTATTGTATTAATAAGTCTTGATACATCGTTTTGTGAATCGTTGATCTCGAAATACTGGCCACCTGTTTTATCAGCTATAGAACGTAATGATTTAATGTTTAGTTTAGAGGTAACAACATTACCATTGCGATCAGTCTTTAATCTGTTGCCCGCATAAATATTGCCACCTTTCTCAGTGCCAACACCCAGTGCAAAAAGTTTGATGCCTTTATCTTCAATATCACGTGCAACTTCGTCAGTGTCTTCGCCAAAGTCTTCGCCATCACTTATCAATACAATAATTTTCGATTTCTCCTGGGCAGATTTAGAGTCGTCATCTTCTAACTTGCTGAGTGCCATCTTTAGTGGCGGGCCGAAATCTGTTCCTGAAGCCGGTACCAGGCTTGAGTTCATGGTTTCGATAAACAGGTTCAGTGCATTCTGATCATAGGTGAGGGGACACTGCATAAAGGCTTCCGATGAAAAGATGATCACGCCAACCCGGTCTGAACTAAAGGCATCTACAATGCGCTTCATCTCAAACTTAACTTTCTCTAAACGTGTAGGTTGAATGTCAAAAGCATCCATAGACTTGGATAAATCAACACAAATCATGATGTCTTTGCCAATGGATTTAACTTCTTTCTTGGCCTCACCAAATGAAGGCCCTAACAAGGCCATGATGAGTAAAGCAAAAATGAATGATCTTATCAAAAGTTTGATGAACACATTAATGAACGATGTCTTCAACTTCTTTGCAATGCGGATTACACGGGTAATGTACAGCACGTAGAAGATTGCAAAGCAGGAGATAAGTATAATTTCAGTAAGGCCGAATTCGCGGTACCAGAGCACAGTTTGTATTTTTAATCAACGTGCAATTAACACTTCGAAATCAGGTTATGCAAGTCTTTATCTGCGAGGTTGTAAGTTCACGGTTTTTTGGCTTAAGGTTTCAGAAAGATCTGGCCTAAAAGCATATAAGGGAGGTTGAAAATGCTGTCAGAAATGTTCTCAGGGCTATTTTTTCATTCTTTTACGATCCATCCAGCTTTTAAATTTTTCAAAGTTTACGTACTGACCACCAATCTCAAAACTCGGGGGGCCAAGTATAGCACCACCCACAGCACCGAGGCCAGCACCAGCCATAGTTCCCAGGAAAGCCGAACCAAGTCTTTCATCCGAAGTATTACAATCTTTACAACCTATAAAGCCTGCGAGTCCGCCAAGTATGGCACCTATCAGAGTTCCTGCCACACTTCCTACAATGGCAGCTCCAACACTTCTTATCTTAATGGACTTAATTGTGGTGTATGATATTTCATTGTTTGGTATTTGAGTGGAGCTGTCGGGTTGAGGACTTTTGTAGATAACTTTTTCAAGCTCAATGGTGTAAAATCCAACCCGTTTTATCACTCCCTTCACAGTTTGACCATTTGTGAGAAGTATTTTGGTGTGATAGTGCTTTTCTTTAGGAGCAGTAATATTATAATTCTTCACATCAATCTCCTGTGCGTAGCCAGCGACGCCAAGAAGCAAAACAAAGGCTGGGGTTAGATAGACGTGTATTCGATTCATATTCAATACCGCCTTTATAAGATACAATATTATTTAATGCGATCAACAATGCCATCCTAAAGAAGAGGGGCAGATCCCTGCAATGCCAGCAAACCGTTTCCCTGGTCCGTTTGAACATTGAACTTCGAATCTTTATTTTTACCGCCTAATTAACCAAATCTAAAATGAAAGCATACGTATTTCCAGGGCAGGGTTCTCAATTCACAGGCATGGGTAAGGACATTTATGACACTAACCCAAAGGCTAAAGTATTCTTTGATCAGGCAGACGCTATTCTTGGATTTAAGATCACCGATATCATGTTCACAGGCACAGCCGATGAACTGAAACAAACAAAAGTAACACAGCCTGCAATTTTTATTCACTCTGTAGCGCTGGCACTTTCAAATGATAATTTTCATCCTGATATGGTTGCGGGTCACTCGTTGGGTGAGTTCTCGGCATTGGTAGCTAACAAGACTCTCTCTTTCGAGGATGGTCTGAAGCTTGTTTACAAACGCGCCCTTGCTATGCAGAAGGCTTGCGAAATTAATCCATCTACCATGGCAGCCATTTTAGGTCTTGACGATAAAGTTGTTGAAGAAATTTGTGCTTCTATTACTGATGAAGTTGTTGTTGCAGCCAACTACAATTGCCCGGGTCAGTTAGTTATTTCTGGTTCGAATAAAGGTATTGAAATAGCGTGTGAAAAAATGAAAGCTGCAGGCGCCAAGCGTGCATTACCTTTACCTGTTGGAGGTGCATTTCACTCACCGCTTATGGAGCCTGCGCGCACAGAACTTGCTGCGGCCATAGAGAGTACCGTTTTCTCAAAACCAATTTGTGCTGTATATCAAAACGTAAATGCAAAAGCAGCTACGGATATTGATACCATTAAAAAGAATCTTATTGCCCAGTTAACAGCACCAGTGCGCTGGACACAATCTGTACAAAACATGACTTCTGATGGCGCAAAACTCTACGTTGAATGTGGTCCTGGTAAAGTACTTCAAGGCCTTGTGAAAAAGATTTCTCCTGAAGCGGAAGTGGCAAGTATTTAAAACTTAATAGTCATCAGTCAATAGTTCGTGGACATCAGAGTGATAGATACTGACTAATGACTGATGACTAATTAGAAATAATAGTCAGCGTTTTAACTCATCGTAATGATGGAATTTCTATATCCAAGTTTATATTTTAACAGGAGGATATACCGCTAAACCTGAAAGTACGTTTTACGAAAGGTTTGTTTGCCAGCTTCGTTTGTTTACGGAATGTAACAAATCGCATAGTTTATAATGTAGCATACCCGTTTGGTCCTATTTTCTCTTTAAACAGTTGCTCCCTGGTGATTTTATTTTGCTTATTGTCGGTCTGCTCATAGAGTGATTGATCTCTGAAAGTTTCTGTTCTTCTTTATTTTTTAATAGGAACAATTATATACTGGTAAAATACGACAGCATATCAAATTCATTTTGAGCAAATTTCTTACATGCGTGCTCCGGATATAATTTAATTACATTCCCCTGTTTTTAAAAATACCGTTCTTGCAAAACTAAATTTACACTTAGACTTACGTTATGAAAACCAGATTTGCCCTCCCAAATTCTTTCAAAGGTTTTAATTCACCACGCTGGTTACAATCCAACTGTTAGTACCACAACACTATCTCTTGACTGATTAATCTTTCTTTCAAGACTTCACTGATGTAACCATTTACCCTTAAGCTTAATTTTAAAGTATGGCATTAATCTCTACTGTATTGAACAGTTGGCACAATTGCAAGCAATTCATTCTCTGCTTACTACTATCAATTTCTCTTTTTCTGATTTCTTTTTTGACGGTTACAACAACATTAGCTCAGACTACTGAAGGAACAACAGCCGCTTCTCCAAGCTGGCAGGAGCAGCAGAGGGCAGCTATCAATACATTCTATAAGCTCGATCAATCCAACAACTATACTGAATCGCTAACCTACGCAGACATGAATGTATTGCCCATGGGCATACGAAGAACTGTTGGCAATATGGAAGTGACCATAGCTGTAAGTGATATTATCTGGCAGACTACGCATAGCGAGCTTACACTTTTTGCCAGGGTTAAACTACCCCAGGATGATAAAACATTATTTTTCGGTGCACAGGGAATTAAGTTTTCTCATGAAGGCGATATTGTAGGAGATGCATCGCTTGTGTTGATGGGCGATTTTACTATACCCATAAATGGCAATACCGCGGCCCTTACCCTGAAAGGAAGTTTTGACAAAAACACGGGCAGAGGCAAAGAGTTAACCTATGTATCCGTTGATTGCAAGGGGTTTAAGGAAATGGGCATTACTGCCGAAATAGAATTTCCTGAAAGCATGATGTCACCCATTGATACAACAGGTCACCCTATGCCGGGACGTGTAAAGGGAGGTTTTAAAACTGTTGTCAGTGATTGGAATGATATTCTCGTAGGCGTATCACTTCCTCCTTTTGAAATCAAGGGTCTGCAAGGATTTATTTTCTCTATGAAAGATGCTGTATTTGATTTCAGCGACTTGCGCAACGATCCTACTATTGCATACCCCGAAGGTTATCAGCAGAACTATATGATTCCAGGAAACCCTACGCTATGGCGTGGAGTTTTTATCCGAGACCTTTCTATCATACTGCCTGAACAGTTTGCCAAGCGGCAAAAAAAGGAACGAGTATCCTTACGGGCTCACAACATGTTATTGGACAACAACGGTGTCAGTGGAATTTTTACAGCCGCCGGTATTTTACCTATCAGTGCAGGCTCAGCATCGGGCTGGCGGTTTTCAGTTGATGCCTTTAGCCTGGCGTTGGAAGCAAACCGTTTGACAGAAGCCCGATTCTCTGGTTTGATTGGTCTTCCGGTAGCAGAAAAATCCAATTTAGGTTATGACGCCATCATAACAGCGGATAATGAATATCTGCTTAAAGTAAGTTCTATTGGAAAGACAAAGTTTGATGTGTTTCATGCTGAAGCAGAGTTGTTGCCCAACTCTTATGTTCAGTTAAAAGTAAAAGATGGTCAATTCAAACCAGAAGCCATGTTGCATGGTAGTCTGAATCTGGCAGCACGTGTAGGCGCGGCTTCAGACTCTACTGGTAAAAAGATTGCCGAGTTTAAAGGAATTGAATTCAGGAGTCTTCACCTGAAAACAGATGCCCCACGGTTAACAGCCGAATACTTTGGTTATAAGGGAGAACTGAAGATGATGAATTTCCCCATCTCCATTAGTCGCATCGGGGTGCGAATTCAGGAAGATGAAATTGCCCTTGGCATGGACATCAAGCTTACACTTAGCGACAATATGTTTTCCGGTAGTACAGGGCTGGAATTTATAGGTGTTTATAAAGAACCTACTACTACCTCAACGGAAGGCAATAGTGAAGTGAAGTCAGGCCGATGGGTTTATGACAAGCTTAAGATCAGCAGCATTGCAATCAACGCCAAGATTGCCGAGACTTTTAGTCTGAAGGCTGAACTGATCATCATGAACGATGATCCAATCTATGGTGATGGTTATGCTGGCAGTCTGACAATGACTTTCGACAAAGTGCTCAAAGGATTTAAGGTTGAAGCACGAGCGATGTTTGGTCGCAAAGATTTTCGCTACTGGTTTGTTGATGGCCGCGTATCATTTGGTACGAGCATCCCCGTATTTCCACCGGTTGGCCTGACAGGTTTTGGTGGTGGAGTTTATTATCGGATGAAACGCGATGGTGCCGATGTTGCAGCATCCCCAACAGGTTGTCGTTATGTGCCCGATGAAAACACAGGCATTGGTGTAAAGGCATCCGTATTATTTAATGTTGGTAGCGAAGCTGCAGTTAATGGCGAAGCGTCTTTTGAAATTGCATTCAGCAGATCAGGAGGCTTGAACTTTATAGGCTTCTATGGCTTTGCCAAATTTGTTGGTAAGATACCAGGTACAGAAAATGTTGAGAAATTTGTAAAAGATAAAGCGCAGAAGGTAGCCGACCTGGAGAAGAAGTTTATAGCCGAGAGTGGTGGTCTTCAGAAACTGGATGCCTTAAAACAGTTTGAACCGAATAAAGCAGCCTCTGCTGTTTTTGAACCTTCACAAAAGCCAGGCGAGGATGGTGGCTTTGCTGCTGCTGTTGGTATTCAATATGATTTTACACAAAGCTCGCTTCACGCAACCTTTGATCTATATGTAAATACACTGGGAGGTATGCTTCGTGGTACAGCTTCAGGCAATCGTGCAGGCTGGGCGGTGTTGCATATCGATCCGCATGAATGGTATATCCACATGGGAACACCAACAGACAGGCTTGGACTAAAACTGGGCATAGCTGGTGTAAGCATAGAAACTGGCTCTTACCTGATGTTGGGTTCAAGAATTCCTGGATCACCACCACCACCTAAACAGGTTGCTGATATCCTCGGTGTGGATATGGCCGAACTTGATTACATGCGTGACCTTAACGCATTAGGAGATGGTCGTGGGTTTGCTTTTGGTGCAAGCTTAAAAGTTGCCACAGGCGATATGACCTTCCTGATTCTGTATGCCAATTTCGAAGCAGGGATAGGTTTTGATATTATGCTGAAGGATTACCAGGACATGCAGTGTAAAGGACGCAGTGGTAAACTTGGTATTGACGGATGGTATGCCAACGGACAGTCCTATGTTTATCTGCAAGGTGAGCTTGGTGTAAAAGTGAACCTGTGGTTTCTGAAAACTAAAATTCCAATTATAAAAGGTGCGGCAGCAGCTCTTATGCAGGCGCAACTTCCTAACCCTGTCTTTATAAAAGGTTATCTGGGTGTACAATTTGATTTACTCGGCGGACTTGTAAAAGGTAAGTGTCGTTTCAAGATGACAATAGGAGAGAAGTGTGAACTTGTTGTGCCGGGTAGCAGTCCGATAGAAATGAAGATGATCAGTGACCTTACACCGAGGACAAACGCTTCAGATGTTGATGTATTCGCGGCACCTCAGGCAGCCTTTAATATGCGTGTAGGTGTTCCGTTTGATGTTGAAGATGATCAGGGACCTAAAACGTATAGAATTCAGCTCAATGATTTTTCGCTTACAGATGAAGAAAGCAAACTGGTTGAAGGTAAGCTTGTATGGTCACAAATGAATGACAATGTTTCATTTTACTCTCATGAAGTACTTCCTCCAACTAAAAAGTTAAAAGCTTCTGTTAAGGTTGGGTTTGAACAATGGCAGAATGGAAAATGGAATGTAGTGTACACCTCAGGTAAGAAAGCGGAAGAGATTATGGAAGTTACTTTTACAACAGGTACAGCCCCGGATGTTATTCCGATGACAAACATAGAATATGTTTATCCGGTTGTAGAGCAGAAATTCTTTCTGAAAGACGAGACGAAGAACGGATACATTCAACTTAAACGCGGACAGAGTTATTTATTCTCAACCGAATACAAACATGAAATTCAGGTTACAGGAGCAGATGGAGTTCAATCTGCATCGTTCACCTATGTGCCAGCCGCCAATAAGATTAATTACACCATGCCAGAGCTTACGTTACATTCGAACTACAGTGTTAATGTAGTTACCTTAAGCAAAGGAGATAGTACAAGTCAATCTGCTTCTGATCAACAAACAGACCTGGTAAATACAGCGGACGATGCTATCTCCGTTACCAATCGTCAGGCAGGAAGTGTTGTGCGTGCTGATGTTGGTAAGAGTCTTCTTGGTTATACATTCTCAACAGGTCAGTACGGAACGTTCCGCGAAAAAATAAACACTATTCAAAAAGGAAGCGCCGTTGCTGGACGGTTATCATCTGATGTAATTAATCTTCAATATGAGATAGCAGGAGGTGAGCCATTTGAACCTATGGAACTTCAGGGAAGTTCATATTCAGGAGGGTTACCACTTGTAGAGGCTACCGCGGCAATAAACGATGCATACTATCAGGAAGATATGTATCCGCTGATTTATAAAAACTATCCTGTAGAAGGTATTACGCTTGATCGCAATGTAAATGATTTAGGGTTTCCTCCAATAAAAGCTATTCCATTGTCAACAAGCTATCTCACAGAAGTTGAAAATAATAATTACGATGGCATTGCCCGTCACCGTTTCCCGTACATCTATAATTTACCGATGATCTATAAAGAGGATTTTGTTTTCTTACAATCAAAAATTGTAAACCGCTTTTTAGGCACTTCACAGCAATCAAAATATGATTATATAATCAATGGCTATTACAAATTTATTCGCTCAGGAAATTATACAATCAGGTTGCAGTACACTACACCTGACGGAACGAAGGGTAGCAATGCTGAATTTGACTATTACAATTTTATAAAATGATGAGTTTTTCTTCCATGAAATATTACCTGATTATACTTCTCATTTTTAGTCAATGTTATGTTGTCTTGGCACAAGATAAGGCAGGCATTGGTGTGCGCTCAAATGTTCGGTCGGGCTATGTTCAGTTGCGTTGGGCAGTGACCACACCGATGGCGTGGAAGCAAAGCAATGCCTATGGGTTTAACGTTGAACGATATACCGTAGTTAGAAATGGTGAGATTCTGGCACAACCTGAAAAGGTAGTTCTTACTGCCACGCCACTTAAACCACAACCTCTCAATAACTGGAAGGAACTGGCAACGTCAAACAACTATGCAGCCGTAATAGCACAGGCATTATATGGCGATGATTTTAATTTGTCAGAAGAGGATTCAAAAGGTGTTTCAAAATTCATTGCGTTGGCGCAAGAGCTGGAGCAACGGTATTTGGTTTCTATGTACGCCGCTGATCTTTATTATCCCGCTGCATTGTTTGCAGGATGGGGATTAGAAGACAAAACAGTTCGGAAAGGAGAGCGGTATCTGTATCGGGTCATATCTGCGGTTCCTGCCAAGACATTGAAAATTGAAATGGGATCGGTCTATACAAGTCTCAGTGATGAAGCATCATTGCCACAGCCTCAGGAGTTAACTGCAGTGTTTGGAAACAAGAGTGTGTTACTAGCCTGGAATTACGGCATCCTTAACAGTGTGTACAATTCATATTACCTGGAGAAATCAACTGACGGAAAAATATTCAAACGTCTTTCCGATACTCCGCTTACCAACATGAATAGTAAAAATGGAAAAGCAAACGACCGGATGTTTTATACAGATTCTTTACGCGACAATGCCTCAACAGTTTTTTACAGACTTATTGGTGTTACAACCTTTAGCGAAGAAGGTCCGCCGTCCGATCCTGTAAAAGGAGAAGGTAAAAACAGGTTAATCTACGTTCCTCATATTAATCGTGCAGTGCCTGATAAAGAAGGTGTGCTTACAGTTGAATGGGAATTTGATGAACATGGTAATGATCAGTTAAGCGGATTTGACCTTCAGCGAAGTGATAATGTAAAAGGTCCCTATGTGTCCATTCAAAAAAATATTGACCCTCACAAGCGCATCACCACCTACGATAGTCTACAAGCTTCAAACTACTTTGTTATTGCTGCTATTCCCAAAGATGGCGAACCTGTTTTATCATTCCCCGTACTTGTACAACCTTCAGACACCATTCCACCATCGGCGCCAGTAGGATTAAAGGGAGTAGTAGATAGTACTGGCGTTGTGCGCTTATCATGGACAGCCAATAAAGAATCTGATATGTATGGTTATAGAATATACCGTGCACAGACTTCTGGTGAAGAATTGATTCCACTTACCGATAACGCTGTTCTTAACGCATATTGGGTTGATACCATTGATGTACACAATCTCAACAGCAAAGTATATTATGCCGTGACAGCGCTCGACAAGCGTTACAATCAGTCTGGAAAATCTGAGGTTGTAACATTGCTCAAACCAGAATTGGTTCCACCGTCAACACCAGTCATTACTGGGTATAAGCTTACGCGTAATGCTATTGTACTTGAATGGGCTACAGGGGGAGAAGAAAATTTAAAGACCCTTCAACTCTTTCGCAGCGAACGAGATGTAAAGGAGAAAAAAGTGATAAAAGAATTTACCGATTTACAGGTAAAATCTTTTAAGGATTCAACCATTCAAGCGGATCGCTTTTATAGTTACTCCCTGGTATGTGTAACAGCAGGAGGGTTGCAATCTGCTCCATCACCCATAGTTACTGTGCAAGCGCCTGTGTATGCAGGTGAGCAAGGTAAGTTCACAGCATTGACTGGTAAGTTTAACCACAAGACGCAACAGGTAGAACTTGTGTGGAAGCATACGATGAAAGACGTGAAGCAATTTGAGATTTATCGGAAGGAGCAGAGCAAGAGTTTTACATTATTAAAAACTCTTAAAGGATTTGAGTTGAAAACTGTTGATGCTGATTTAAAGCCTGACTCTCAGTATGACTATATGATCAGGGCGATACTGGAGAATGGTCGTCAAGGCGCAGTATCTACAACGCTGGAGGTAATTATTAAATAAACGTAAATGATACGTATCATGATGAGATTGATTACAATATTCATTTTAGTTAGTGTTAGTGCAGAAGTGTGGGCGCAGGAATATAGAATTGACATGAAGGCGCGCCTCAGGTATAGCAATAATGATGTTAGCTGCGACAGTTGGTTTGAGATCACGCTTCATACTCAGGACAATGATAACTTTGAATGGTATCAGGGATTGAATATGGGAGAAGATAATTGGGCTGAATTTGAAAAATCGATAAGTGTACCCGCAGGAAAAATTGTAACTGGTCTGACAATAAGATCTAAAAGACAAACAGAAAACATTTCAAGTTGTAAAACGCGTGCAGAAGGTACGAGTACATACTCTATACCTGATACATGGTATCCTTGTAACAACTCTGGTGAGATCACCGGATTATTTAATGCTTATGATGGTGAAAGTTCACTTGAAATCAATATCACACCTCTTTCTCTTGGTAATACTAAGATATTTGGAATAACAGTTCGTCCCAATGCTATACAAACTGAGGCGGCGTTTGTTATGAGCAACGATGCCTTTCTTTATAATTACACTGTAACAGCCGTTTACACGAATGGATCAGAAGATGATATTTTAACTTCATCATCACTACGAAGCAGGAGTAAGGATGATGCATTCAAGAACAAGGAATGCCTTACAACCGGAGGTCGTAGCCTTATAAAGGAGATACGAGTATTTGTTCGAGGTATTTTATTTACGCCTTCAGTCACCAAAGTGTTTCCCGTTAATGATACCGGTGGAGATTTAGATCTTATGCTGGATGATTCCAATAATCTCCCCTTTCCATACACCAAGGTTGGAAGTTACCTTCACATCCGCTATAACCAACCAAGAACACCCGTAAACTATAGCCCCGGCTCGTCCAATATACTTCCATCAAGCAACAAAATAAATCTGCAGATACCTGAAAGCAATAATGACCCATTTCAATGGCAATACAGTGTTGATGGTGGCAGTACATTCAATAATGTTCCGGCTTCCTTTGGAAACACTAATACAATCTCTTTTTCAGGTGAAGATCTTTTTGGATCTAACTGGAGTAATTATCTTTTTAAAAATATTTTCTTTAAAGCATTATATACGTGTGCTTCAAATCGTGAAACGAAGACAATCACGTTGGTTCACTTGCCCTCGGCGCCAGGCATTTCATCTGTAGATCCGATAACTGAAAGATGTGCCGGGGTGGGTGACGGAGGATTTAAGATAAATTTCAAACGCCCGCTTTATACATTTAATTTTTCAGGAGTGGAATATGTCGAGCGTGTTTATATTTTTCTGCAACAGAACGGCACACCACCACCAGGTGAAACCCATGAGGTATTTCCGAATACAATGGCTGCTGATAATTCTCTAACTATTTTGAATCTGGTGAACAACACCTATCATATTACCTTACTTACGTCATTCGTCAAGAAAACAGATTCGAACAGTAGTCTTGGAAATGGTTATTCAGATGGCGCAGATCATGCGGCAGATCAAACCATTGTTCCAAGACCACCGATAACAAACTTTAACGCCGTCTTTGCAGATGTGCATTGCCATGGCGGTGAGGATGGAAAAATTACCGTTTCTGCCGTAGGTGGTACAAAGGATTATACAGCGTATCTGCTTGATGCGAATGATACTGTTCAAACTATTTCATTGAACGATGTTGCATCAAATTCTTTCAATGATCTGAAACCCGATACCTATAGTGTATGGTTAAAAGACAGCAAAGGGTGTGATCCCAAAGAAAGCAATGGTGCTGTAAGACATATTGATAATACGATTAATGAGCCTCTGCAAAACACATCACTCAGCACAGTAGAAGCCACCGAACCGCTTGGCTTCGGATTACAAAACGGCCATATCACGGTGCGATCAGATAATGGAACAAGCCCGTATACTTTCGCTTGGAAGGATAGCAACAATACCGTTATGACACCCGAAGCCTCCGTTACAGAAGGAACCAGCATGACAAGTAAACTTTCGGGAATAGGAAAAGGTACATATTTCGTTCGGGCACAGGATACAAACTACGCGTTAGCTTTTCCACAAACAGAAATTAACCTGCGAGGCTGTTACGATACACTGTCTATTATTCTTGATCAACCACCACTTCTTGAAGTGTTCACAGAAGAGTTTCATTTTGTTTCCTGTTATGGATATGATGATGGAAAAGTCGTAGCTCATGCAACAGGAGGTAGACCGTATCTGGAAGGTAGCACCTATCATCCCTATCAATACGAATGGTATTCTGTAAGTGGAGGTAGTCTTTCATCATTCGGCACATCAGATAGTATTGCTACAGACAGACCTTCGGCAGTTTATCGCGTTAAGGTGACTGACCGCAACGGTATCAGCGCATGGTCGTCTGATTTTATGCTGGTACAGCCAGACCCCCTCAAAATAAATTTTGTTACATCTGAATTACTGTGCAATGGTGATACCAACGGAACTTCAAAGGCAAATGTTCAGGGAGGTACTGGTATTTACAAATACGCGTGGAGTACAGAAGACACTACGAGTCAGATTAATAATCTTGCTGATGGATGGTACTCGCTGATAGTAACAGATGTTCGCAGGTGTACTACTTATGGACAGACAGAAGTAATAGTGCCGAACAGTTTGAAAGCCGATTCCGTTTTGGATTATCCTACCTGTAATGGTTATACTGATGGGTCTATCGAAGTTGATGTCAGCGGCGGTCATGCTCCCTATAGTTACGCGTGGACACACGGTCCGGCAACAGCAACCGTAAGTGGACTTGGCGAAGGCGATTATCATGTGCGCATTACCGATGCCAATCATTGCTTCATCGATAAAGATTATTCCATGCAAGATCCTGAACTCATTCCTGTTGATCTGGGTCCTGACCGTGTATTGTGTAAAGACCAGACACTTGATCTTAATGTAACCATGTCGGATCCTTCCGTGCAATATGCGTGGACGAAGAATGGTACTCCTTTTGCCAGCACACCAATTGTTCAGTTAACAGAAACTGGTACATACCATCTTACCACAACCGACAGCAATGGTTGTAAAAACCAAGATGATGTAAAAATAGAGAGAGATGATACCGAGATTTCATCCAGCATCATTGTAGCAACGCGTGTACCATTAGCTGGCAAAGTGAGAGTTGCCAACATCAGTTTTCCTGCTTCCGACAGTGTGAGGTGGATCATTCCCGCCGAAGCAACAGTGATGGAAAAAAATTCGGGTTACATCGATATAAAATTTAATGCAAAGGGAAAATACATCGTTGGCCTTACTGGCTTTAAAGGATTATGTGAAAAAACAACCTATGATACCATTCGCGTTGTTGACAGCCGTGAACTCACCGATTATCAGACACCGGATGAACCATACATTAAACAGTTTATGGTAACACCTAATCCAAACGATGGCCACTTTACAGCTACAGTAGAACTGCGGGAGTCAGGTAATTATCAATTGATTTTCCTTTCACCACAAGGCGTTGTTATTATGCGTAAGGAAATTAAGGACCAACTGATTGTAAAAACAGAATTTGATGTAACATCCGAAACGGGCCAAGGTGTGTATGTGCTGCAACTGGTGACATCACAAGGATACTCCACTTTCAAAGTTGTGATTCAGTAAAAAAACAAAAGAAGAAAAGTTATTAAAAACAGATCAAGAACAAACCCATCAATGATACTAAAACGTTTCGCATTCTTTCTTTTGTTATCATTAGCATGTCTTACACGAGGCATCAGTCAGCAAACCTATCCTATCCAGGTTAATGTGCATTTGCTTCCGCCATACAGTCTTTACCTGAGCGATTACTACAGTGGCACGCGCGAGAAGCTTACCGTAACACTCATTAATCGCGATCAGCTAAAGCCTACCGTTAATGTTAAGCTGCGCATGATTATTACTGCACCAGGAGGCATACGTATTCAGACAAACGACAATGCTTATTTTCAACCCGTTATCGTTGAGTCAGGTTCGCCCGTACGACTTACTCAAGATGATCTCGCACAATACTTTCAACCTGCCAATCTCATCACGCAAGGCTACCTCACAGCAGGCAAACTTCCCGAAGGAATGGTTGAATTTTGTTTTCAGGCTATTGAAGCCTACACCGGCCAGGTATTATCAGCCTCTACCTGTACTCGTGCCTGGATCACCAGTCAGAAACCACCATTGCTCAGTCTGCCGCGCAATAAAGAAAGCATTGCATTTAGAGATCCGTTGAATGTTCTCTTCCAGTGGACGCCGTTACACCAAGGTCTTGGTTTGGTAGAGTATGATTTTATCCTGAAAGAATTATGGGATAATGGCATGACCCCACAGGCAGCTTTTGCCTACTCACCAGAGATCTATCGCGAAACTACACAGAGCACTTCCATTATTTACGGTGCCATGCAGCCACCACTTCTTGCGGGTAAGCGCTATGCCTGGTGTGTACGCGCTAAAGCACGCGAAGGACTTGATGAAGTGAATCTTTTTCAGAACGATGGTTATAGCGAGATCCGTTGGTTCACCTTGCAAGACAACTGCGCACCACCACAATATGTACAAGCCGCTACCGAGCGCAAACGCATTAACCTGGAGTGGAATACACTTCCCGAGTACATAGGCTTTACAGTAAGCTACAGACTCAAGAGCAACGCAGACCAGCCACAAGCCGAATGGAAAGAATTACAACTTCAGGATACGAAGGCAACACTCTACGGACTGCAAAGCGGCGGCACATACGAATACAGAGTTGCCTCTATGTGTATGACAGGCCAGCCGGTGTATACGCCCGTGTTCACCATTACCGTACCCATGGCCGATAGCGCCAGGTTGGCACAGTGCGGTATCCTTCCTGCCGTAAACCTCACCAACCAGGAGCCGATCAAAGAACTTAAAACTGCTGAAGTATTTAAAGCAGGAGATTTTCCTATAACCATCGTGAGCATCAGTGGTGCTAACGGAAATTTTAGCGGCCAGGGCTGGACGATCATACCCTGGCTTAACGATGCAAGAATAGCGGTTGAGTTCAAGAGCATTACCATCAATACCGACAGGCAAATGACTAACGGTATTGTTGAAGCCAAGTACGACAAGAACGAAGGACAGATTGCTAACCTTGATGATGTTTTTGAAGGAGGCTTTGATGTTGGCAATGTAAAAACAGGACTTACACAACCCGATTACAAGTTTGATTTTTCCATTCCAGGTGTTGATGCTTTTGCATTGAATAACAACGGTGAGTTGGTGATAACCGACGACACTGGCGAACCCCACACCGTAACAGCTGCTGACAAAGAAGGTGAAGGAAATGAAGGGAACAAGGTGGTGGTATTCCCCATGACAGTACAAGACAAAGACGGAAATGTTTACAGTGTAGAAAAGGAAACAAAAACAGATGCTAATGGCAAAACAACAGAGGTTGCGAAAGCAACTTATTTAGGCAAAGTAGGGACACCACTCGCAGCAGGTAGTTTCGATCCTACACAGCTTAATGGCGACAAAGCCATTGTAACATTTACAAAAGGCGGTGGTAAATATGCCTTCGATACATGGAAAGAATACTATGACAAGATAGCCCTGATTCAAGACAAGTATCAAAAGCTCTATACCAATTACTACGCGCCATGGAAATTCTTACCAAGTGGTCAAACCGATAAGATAACTGCTACCATCGAAATAAAAGATGAGACCATTAAACCAGAGTTGGTCATCTTTAAAACACCAACAGGAACGGAGTACGAAGCAGTAAGAAATGACAAGACTTACACACTGCAAGTAGCATCCGGACCAGAAGGAGATGTGCAGGAGCTATACGCACTCTACCCAAGAGAGAATGGAAAATATTATACACTTGGCAAACTTGGTATTGCAACGTATGCCCCGCAAAGCTACAACGTGGTGTTGGTTGCCGTAGATAACGCATATGTTAACTATGAAAAGATTGAGCAGACCTTAAAAGAAACGTATGATAGTGTTGGCGTAACGTGGACAGTATCCAGAGATGCTTTTGCCTACAATGCTTCGGAGCTTATGAAAAACAGCACCGGGCTAAGCACCTACAACGATGCTATGCGTGATCTGAACAACGCATACCGCGCAGCGCATCCTGACTTTAATAGTAATTCCAATTACCTGTTCTTCCTCAAGGCAACGGGCAACACAGATGAGATCAACAACCGCGACCTCACAGGCTTCATGCCACGCGGCGCACAGTTCGGTTACATTTTTACAAGCGAAGTGAAAGATGCCGATGAACCCATTACAGTAGCACACGAACTTGGCCATGGCCGCTGGAAATTATACCACCCTTTTGATAAACATTACGGAGGTTTCGATGAAGCCAAGCAAACCAACAATCTCTTGGCCTACGGCAACGGCAGCCACATCGCGAAATGGCAATGGGATCAGATGAATGATCCAGCGATGTTGGTGAGTGTGTTTGAGAGTGATGACAAAGGAAAAATGATTGTAACAACGAAAATTCCTAAGGATTTCTTAAACGCGGATGGAAGTGCAACATTTATTACACCAGCTGGTGAGTCAATAATAATTCCCCCAGGATTTAAAAGCATAAATTTTTCGCATAGTCTGACTGGGCTCGATGATCCGCAACTCAATTATGTCACTGGCACTTTATATGGATTTACTACAAAAGAAGGTATTCTGTATAAAATTAATACTGAGGAGAAAAGTACTGAATTATCAGTGAAGGGAAGTTCAGATGATGTTATTAAGGATTATTACAGTTTATGGAAAAATCTTAAAATGACCGGATATAAAGGTTCTGATGGATCAATTTTTAAATCAGACTATTCTAAAGTGCCCAATCCTAATAAGGTTGTGATGCTACTTCCATGCGAGGATGAGTTTAAGTATTATGAAATAAAAATTACTACACTACCTAAGTATTCTGGAAGTACATTGGAAATAAAATCTGAAAATACTTTTCCAATTAATCTGGATGAAGCAGAGACACGAAGTGTTGCATCGGAATATACGAATAAATCTTTGGGTGATGAAGTATATCAGATTACGGAACTGGAAAGAGAAATTATTTCAGGGCATTGTGATGAAGAAGATTTCTTTGTTTTTTCTAAAATTGCTCAAATTGCAAAGGTCTATCCATTAGTATATGGAGAATTTAAACCAGCTTCGAGTCAAGGACATCAACCCATCTTTAAAAGGTTAGCAGCGCTTAGATTACAATTTGACCCTCAGACTGATGTTGAGGAATCATTAATTGATATGAGGGTTCTAATTGAATGCATTCAAGATAAACGTCAGAATGCCGCTTCTATATTAAAAGATTTAACCCTGAATACAGATCCCACAGCCTTGATGGAGGCGTTGCAAGGTTATAAAAGTTCTGATTTTCTAAGCCTAACAGTTTACCAAAAAATTACCATACTCAAAGTATTTAATAAAACTTCGGTACTTGCTCCAATGGATTATCGATTTGAAACGATAGTCAATACTATGTTAAAATCTACTCTCAATTCTTCTCAGAGCAAAGAGATGTGGGATAGTTTGAGCCATGTAAGTAACGCAAGTTTATTAATCGAACTTTATCATGGCATCGATGGCAAAGAGTGTGATACCTATGTTGATATATTAACAGGCTATTTTTCAAAATATTATGAGCCATTAGTTGCACCAAACATCAGATACTATTTCTGGAATACAAACGGAGCTTCTACCAAAGCTGAAGAACATGGTGATTATTTCAGAATATGGTCATTACTTGTTTCGGGAACTGGCCTGAGCACTCAAGTAACTGATGTGGGAGATAATTACTCGGGTGATCACCCACCCTTAGGCGCGGTTACTGTAGTGTTTTTTGGTCATGAATCCGGCGCGGATGAAAGATTAATGATTGATTTACCTGCTATCTATTTGTATCGACTTGTTGACAAGGAAAGTAGTCAAAGCAACCTTGAAGCAATCACGCTGATATCAAATTTTATTGGACTATACAGTGCGACAAGACTAATAATTAGTGGCAGTACAAGATTGGCTCAAGCACTGGGGGCAATTGAATTACTCAATACAGTTACAAATATTATTGTCTTAAACGAGAATGTCAAAACTCAACTTCGGCAAACGGAAACGGGAAATAATTTTCTTAAGGCGTGGCCATATATCAGTACTGGAGTTAGTTTAGGAACATTAGCAACCGATGTCTTATCAAATTTTGCTTCCGGGTATCGAGCAAATCAAAAAATATTTACTCAATTAACGCCAGATGATGCTGCAAAGTTGGAAGCTAAAGTAACTGAAGCGGAGTCGGTATTATCAAAGCAAGCCAATAGTATTGTCAGTTTTGCTAAGTATTCTGAAATTGACAATTGGTTAAAACCACTTGCTAATAGCACGTCAAAATCGGCCGTTGAAAACATAATCAAGAACTGGAGTGACGATCTTCTGATCTCTTTAAATTCTAAATTGAATTTATACCCAGGTTTGAAATCTGAATTCCTTGCAAGTAGTCAATTATTGAATTATTTCAACAGTCTGGAGACGACGTGGTGGACTAAATACGCACTTGGAGGATTAGCAAAGAGAACAAATCCAGTCTTGCCTGCTGCCTTCAGACAAATGGTTGGGGAAATCGAAATAACATCTCTTGGAGAAAAGTTGTTATTAAGAACGGTTTCACTGGAAGAAACTAGCGCTTCGTATATTGGTAAGCTGTTTGATGAGGCAATGGAGACAAGAATGATTGATGCGTGGAGGACAGGCAATTTTTCAGACTTGCCAGGTTCTGTATCAACTCAATTGCAAAGCTTGAAAAATCAAGGGTACGAGCTTGCCGTTGAAGGTCAGTTGACGATTAACGGTAAAAATCCCGTCCCTGATTACTTGTTTATAAAGAGAACTAATACTCCAAACGGAATAGTTTACGATATTAATAACGTAAAATATGTTGATTGTAAGTATTTATGGGATTCTCCCTTCACTATAAGTCAAAAAGAAATTGTGAAAGAGGTCACCACTAATGGTGTAGCACTGGCAACGGCTCCACAAGGAGTTAGGAATGTAAATGACGTTGAAATTGTTTTACCAGGCACAGTAATAAGAATTAGAACCGTAGAGAAATTAACGGTAGATCGACAGATGCAATTAGTTATTCAATAATAATATGTTAACAAGAGAGAATTTAATTACTGATGTACAAACCGAAGTAGCGAATCAATTGATTAAAAATGGTTTCGTGATTGATGTGAAGAATGAATGGCAAAAGTATGTTAAGGAGTATTCATGGGGTTATGATTATTGTTTCCTTCCCAGTGTGCGATTTCGACCTGAACATATAACTTTTAGCTTAACTATCCACAGACGAATAAATTTAATAGAGACGGTATGGCAAGAGTGGAGTAATCTATTGAATGTCAATATTGCGGATCCAAATGAGATTACAACTTTTTATATCACAGAAAAAAATGCATTTCCTGATATCATCAAGGAACCATACTACGATGGGTTTGGAGCTTTTTTGTTTGAAATATCGCAAAGTGGTTTAGCGAAGATGTCTGAAGTCTTGGATTATGTTTTTAACAAAAAGATGATACCCAAACTTTTGAAGTATACAGATTTGAATGAATTGAATAATTACATCAATAACGAATTTCAATTTAATGAACAAATCCACAGCTTTTTAAATAATAACGGTCTTATTTATAGACGTATGGCTATAGCAAAATATGCTAATGACAGTAGTTATGAAAAGCTATGCGACTTCTTCAAGAGCACATTTGAATGGTATATAGAGAATGGAAAAATTGAGGGGCAAGAGTATTTAGCCAACTACCCTGTTGTTTTTGATTACGTGTATAAGAAACTCATGAATGTCAAACCGTTGGAAGATACCCAGTTGAGTTGAAATTATTATTCAAAGGATTTTATGTAAATGATGACCATTGGATGAGGAATTATAGATGCAGAAAAAAATAAAAGAGTCTACAATTGCTCAAGAAAGATATAGAAGATGACAAAGAGACAAAACGATTATCAAATCAAGTTCCTTTGGACAGAGGATTTAAAAATTTCAACAAATGATTACTAAACAAAATAGAACAATGAAGCCCAAATTTATGAGAGTGATTTTAGAGAGAATTTTATTAGCAGTGGCATTCGCTGTAGCTCTGTCAGCTTGCAAGAACGATGAGTCAATTAATCCTAATGCACAAAAGTATGGTGGCTCCCTCACGGCTATGGTGAATGGTGAAATAATAGCCATGTCTCAGATCGGCATATATGTTTACCAGGGTCATCTTGAACTAAGGAGCAAAGGGTCAAACTCTTTTTCTTTTGAGATTAGTAATGGGATAGCTAAAACCACCTATGACCTGAAGTCAGGAAGTGGTGCAGCGCTTAGCTATCGTGTTAGTGGAGTTTTATATAGTTCCATCGCTACAGATAAAATGGGCGAGTTTGTAATTACAGAAATAGATGAGGCAAATAAAACTATGTCGGGCACGTTCCAGTCTACTCTTCAAAATGTGAATAAGGACACGGACAGTGTTACTGTTTCAAATGGTGTTTTTAGCAAGGTTCCTTATGTTGTTCAAAAGGAGAATACAGGTGATACTCAATTAGCCATGTTGGATGGTGTTGAATTTAAAGGTGCTATAGGCACTGTATCGAATACATTCTCCTTACAATATAACAGTGGTTACCAGTTGCTCATGTTAGCGTTCCCATATACGGAGACTCCAGTCACTTACGACGTTGCTGGACTTAAAGGTCCTTACTACAATGTTACCTATGTTGATGGTCTATATTCTTACAAAGCAACATCAGGCAGCATTGTCATAACCTCTGTTGACGTTCAGAACAAAAAAGTTGAAGGTACTTACGATGTAGTGGTGGAATCTACACCGGTAGCAGGTACAACAAAGCACCTCACCGGAGGAGTTCTGTCATTTAAATACCCTTAAGCAGTAGACTGAAATCAGATTGAAAATATAGCTAATAATAACCCAGACAATAACTAACTATTAACTAAAAACGAATAAACAATGAAGCACAATTTAATGAGAATGATTTCTGGCAAGTTTATGTTGGCCGTGGCACTTGTGGTTGCAGTATCTGCTTGCAAGAAAGATGATGAAAAACCTTCTAACAACGTTACCATTGATGGAACTGTGAAAGGTCTTAAATCTGCATTATTTATATACGATGCGACATCAAGTGAGAGCCCTGTTGATAGCAAACCATACTATCGCAATGAATTGGTATTATTTTCAAGCGGTCTTACAAACAGTGGTGATGAATTGACAGGTAAAGGTGATTTCCTCGATCTCGAAATTAACGGAGGATCACAGACATTGGAAGAAGGCACGTATACATTTACTGGTACGGAAGAAAATTCACAAGCATTCCAGATATGGGAGGCGTCTGCGGCGATTGGCTATGACATTTCAACTCAGAAAGGTGAGACATATGATTTTACATCTGGAGCAATGGTTGTCACAAAATCAGGGGACAAGTATACGATCAAGGTTAATGCAGTAGCAGGTAGCCATGTCATTGTGGGCACATTTACAGGTTCAATTACTTCAGTAGAGGAGAATTAATAGTTTTTAATAACAGTTGGTTATGGCTTTTGCTATAACCAACTTTTCAATAAAAGTATGCGCTTAATTTTTACGACGCTTTTTTCGCTTTTAATCATTGTTCTGGTTTCATGTTATCATGAAGAAGAGATCCCTGTGCAGGTTGATATTTCTTATGCCATACCTGAAAGCTTTACCGCACCAGTCACAATTGAATTGCAGAATAAAACGACTGGCGCTGATTTTTATAAATGGACTTTTACAGGAGCATCTCCGGCATCATCTGAAAAGAAACAGCCGGGTACAATTACCTATACTTCAGCAGGAGAATATAAAATAGTGCTCGAGGCCTGGAATGATACACAACGATCTTCAAAAGAAATTACTATAAGACTCGACTCCGCCGTTACGCTTGACTTTGATGTGGCTGTACTGATTAATGATTTTGCACCAGCCACAGTGAAGATCACAAACCGAACACGAGGCGCTTCTACCTATAGCTGGTCGTTTCAAGGCGGTACTCCGGAAACGTCAACACTTCAAGATCCGCCATCTGTCGTATTTTCAGATCCCGGCGAACACACTATTAGTCTGCAGGTTTCTAACGGGAGAGAAACATATGCATCGTCACGTGTTATCACGCTAAAAGATAAGCTGAATGCAGATTTCGAAATTGTACCTTCATTTGAAGACGAAGATTACGAAGCGCCCCTTCATGCTTCACTGGTAAACACAACTGTTAGCGGACTGCACTATGCATGGAGCAGCACTGGCGGAACACTGACGACTACGAATACAGCGAATTCTTCAATTGATTTTTCTGCCGCGGGTGATTATACAGTAACGCTTAATGCAGATAATGACAAGGAAACAAAATCCATTGATCATACTATTCACGTAAAGGCGAATACAAATCTTTACACCATGAGCGATGTGAAACTTGGCGTAAGTGCAGCGCATGTTACCATTGGAAGTTTCTACTCCCCATCATTACGCAAGGTGATGACAAAGAATGACGTTAACACAAGCAATGGGAATTTGATTGACCTGGTGTTTTATGGAATTAATTCAACGTTCAGTTATTGCAGGTTTGTATCGCCAGACTCTGCTTCAGTATTTACTTTCCCTGCTATACCGCAAGCTTCTCATACCTATTTTGTAAATACGTTAGAGACAAGTACACTATCATTTTCGGTAAGCGACTTTGATAACATGGTTAATGATCAACCACTGACCACGCTAGATATTAAAGGACAGGATAGTGGTACAGCTTTTTTTAATAATAGTATTGTTCCGCGCATTATACTTTTTGAAACTGATGACGGACGAAAAGGTGCAATCAAAATCAAGAGTTTCGTGTCTGACGGAATGCAATCATATATCATGGCCGATATCAAAATTCAAAAGTTAAAACAATGAGATTACCGATTACCCTCTATCGTAGTTTATACATGAAAAACTTTTCGCTGAAGATTGGCTTAGTCACCATCATTATTACATTTTTAGTTTTTACAATCAGTCATGGTCAGCAGATTGATCTTGCCAAAGTGGGCAAAACGTTTTCGCAGAAGCCTGTAAAAATAGGTGGGGGAGTATCTGCCAGTACTATATTTTATAATGGCAATGATGGTCAGAAAAGACAACCCTTTACCTATTTCCTTAACGGCAACGTTAATGTCAATTTATTCAACCAGATCAACCTTCCCTTTTCTTTCAACTTTACTAATCTTGGAACCAACTATGGGTATCCAACTTTGCCTAACCGTGTGAGTGTGCACCCGGTTTATAAATGGGTTACGGGGCATATTGGTGATGTGGCCATGAGCTTTTCTCCATATACACTTAATGGCCATATGTTCAGAGGCGTTGGGGTAGATCTTACACCTGCCGGATCATTCAAATACAGTGCTATGTATGGGCGATTGCAGCGTGCGGTAGAATATGATACCGCTAACAGAATTATTCCTGCCACCTATGAACGTATGGGATACGCAGCTAAAGTACGTTACGATAAAGAAAGTCATTACCTGGGCATGAGTTTTTTCTCAGCCAAGGATAATGCTACATCATTGCAATGGCAGCCTGATAGTCTCAACATCTTCCCGCAAAGTAACACTGCTTTTAGCTGGGAAGGTGGAGTGAAGCTTGCGAAAAACTTTAACCTCTCAGGTGAATACGGTCTTAGCCTGATGACCCGCGACGTACGGTCGCCCCGGGAAGGTTCATCGCTTACAGACAAAGCGCTTGCTAACAGAACATCAACACATGCCTATAGCGCTTTAAAAGCTGAAATAAGTTATCAGTTGCTGAAGAATAATATTGGCGTTGGTTATGAACGCATCGCACCAGAGTATCGAACACTTGGTGCCTATTATTTTAACAACGATTATGAGAATATAACACTCCGTTATGCAAGACCTTTCTTTAAGGATAAGGCAAATATTGCCATGAGCTGGGGCGTGCAGCGAGATGATCTGGATCATAACAATGAACAATCGACGAAACGTTTTGTGAGTTCGGCGAACATCAACTACACACCAAATGAAAAGCTTAATACATCATTCTCCTATTCGAATTTTCAGACACACATGAATATCCGGTCGCAGTTCAATTACATCAACGGGCAAACACCATACGATAACCTGGACACGCTTAACTATACACAGCTTTCACAGAACATGGCGCTCAACACCATGTATTACTTCGGTAAAAACGAAAACAGAAAACAGAATCTGAATGTAAACGTCAGCTTTCAACAGGCCGCAGACAAACAAGGAGATATTATCAAGCCTGGTAATCTGTCAGAGTTTTATAATCTAAGCACAATGTATGGTCTGTTACTGGTGCCCCAGGCTATCAACTTTAATGCGGCACTCAATACTACCTACAATCATGTTGGTGGCGAAGAATTTATTATAATCGGTCCTACAGTTGGTGTGAAAGCAAAGGTGCTTCATAAAATGATAACCACTGGCCTCTCTTCATCCTACAATAAGAGCTATTCAGGTGGCGAAACACAAGGCGATGTTTTAAACGTACGGTGTAATGCCACGTATATGCTATTGAAAAAACATAATCTGACTGCGAACGCTATCTGGCAAAAAAGAAATATAGTTAACAGGCCAGAGACTCAGGCCTTATCGGCTACGCTTTCATATGCGTATAGTTTTTAAGTCATAAGTTCGTAGTCCGTAATCGATGACCAATAGTTTTACTAATTGTACTTCGTAAATCTAAAATCGTAAATAATTAACCATTAGTCGTCAGAGGATACCCTTTGCAATGGCTATGTTTATTTGTTGATTCATTTATCTTGTAAAATTTGGTTAATCGTTTGAATTCCAATATCTTTTTATTTAGGAATTGAAATTTGATCATAGACTTAACTATCGATCATTGACTATTGACTGATTACTTATTGACTATTCATCGATGACTATTAACAAATAATAAATATGTCTGTCTACACCGCTGAATTTATTGGTACGTTGCTTCTTGTACTTCTTGGCGACAGTGTTGTTGCAGGAGTGCTGCTGAAAGACTCAAAGGCTGAAAATGCCGGATGGCTTGTGATTGTCTTTGCCTGGGGATTGTCAGTGGTGATGGCTATCTATGCCGTTGGTAAAATCAGTGGGGCTCATCTTAATCCTGCAGTAACCATTGGTCTTGCTATGGCAGGTAAATTTTCGTGGAGTGAAGTGCCCGGTTATTGCTTTGCCCAGTTGGCTGGTGCTTTTGCAGGTGCAATCCTGGTATGGATTCATTATTATCCTCACTGGAGTAAAACTGATAACGCCTCAGCGAAACTTGCTGTGTTCTGTACAGCTCCAGCCATTCGTTTAACGTGGGCAAATTTTGTAAGTGAATTGATTGCAACAGCGGTGTTAATTCTAGGCTTGTTATGCATAGGTGCAAATTCATTTGCTGATGGATTGAATCCACTGGTTGTAGGGGCACTCATTGTTACTATCGGTTTATGTTTCGGTGGCACAACAGGTTTTGCTATCAATCCTGCACGCGACTTAGGACCACGTCTCGCACATTTTATTTTGCCTATCCCGGGCAAGCGTGATTCTGACTGGAGCTACGCATGGATACCCGTTATCGGGCCAATAGCCGGAGGAATTCTGGGTGCCATTATTTATACCAGCTTGTTTATATAGGTCACAACATAAGCCTGCACATAACGAATCAGACTATGAAGAAATTCATCATCGCCCTTGATCAGGGAACCACCAGTTCACGCGCCGTACTTTTTAATGAGACTGGTGATATTGCAGGAATAGCACAACAAGAATTCAGACAGATCTTTCCGCAATCAGGTTGGGTAGAGCATGATGCCCGCGAGATTCTCAGTTCGCAACTTGGTGTTCTTCAAAAACTAATTCGCGATAACAATATTGCCGCATCTTCTATTGCTGCCATTGGCATCACCAATCAACGTGAGACAACAATTATCTGGGACAAGAAAACCGGGGAACCCGTTTACAATGCTATTGTTTGGCAAGACAAACGTACCGCTTCTATTTGTGAAGCACTCAAAGCTAAAGGTCTTGAAGATTATGTTCGTCAACAAACAGGGTTGGTGATCGATTCATATTTCTCAGGAACAAAAATAAAATGGATCCTTGATAATGTACCTCAGGCTCGTGAACGTGCTGAACGCGGTGAGCTTGCCTTCGGCACAGTAGACTCCTGGCTCATCTGGAATCTGACAGGTGGCAAGGTTCATGCAACGGATTATACTAACGCATCCCGCACGATGCTTTTCAATATCCGCGAGTTGAAATGGGATAAAAAGTTGTTAGATGAATTAACAATTCCATCAAGTCTCTTGCCTGAAGTAAAACCTTCAGCGCATGAGTTTGGGTTTTATGTATTGGATGGTGTGAACATTCCCATTGCCGGTGTTGCTGGCGATCAACAAGCAGCTTTGTTTGGTCAGGCATGTTTTGAACCGGGCATGGCCAAGAACACCTATGGCACCGGATGTTTTATGTTGATGAATATGGGCTCATCTATTCATCAATCTAAAAATGGATTGATCACCACCATTGCGTGGGGCCTTGATGGCAAAGTTGAGTATGCGCTTGAAGGAAGTGTTTTCATTGCCGGTGCTGCAGTGCAATGGCTTCGTGATAGTTTGCATGTTATTGATCAATCAAAAGACTCAGAATATTTTGCAGCTAAGGCTTTAGGCTCAAATGAAGTTTACGTAGTTCCTGCCTTCGCAGGATTAGGTGCTCCGTATTGGGATATGTATGCACGTGGTGCCATCTTCGGTCTTACACGTGATACAGGAAAAGATCATCTCATCAAAGCAACACTAGAGTCGCTTGCATATCAAACCAAAGACATTCTCAATGCCATGCAGGAAGATGCAGGTTTAACATTGGCCAGTCTTAAAGTTGATGGTGGTGCCTGTGCCAACAATATTCTGATGCAATTTCAAGCTGATATTTTAGGGACTGAAGTCGAACGTCCTTACGTTATTGAATCCACTGCCATGGGAGCAGCTTATCTCGCGGGCATCCAGGTAGGCATTTGGAAGAAAGAAGACATCATCCGAAATAGAAAAATTGAAAAACGATTCACGCCTCAAATGGAAGAATCCGTTCGCCAGAAACTTTACAAAGGATGGCAGAAGGCAGTTTCGAGAACGATGGGGTGGATGGAGTAATAGTTAGTAGTCCATGGTCGATATTCAATTCAGCTTTGGTATAGCATGCCATGGATTATTTGAAATCATATGATTTTCAATTGATGTATGTATAAACGCAGGGATATTTAGCTAACTCATGTGGAAATTAAATTTTAACCTCCATTTTTTTCTCCTTTTTATATTAGGAGCCGTGCTGTATGTAGGTTGGGGAACCATACTTACCTGGTTTCTAACGCGACGCCCCCAGGCCGAAATTAAAAGCAAAGTACTTCTTTATACATTCGGACAACCGATTGGCTATTGGATCATTCTTTTTACGATATTTTCATCTTTAGAATTTCAAGTCAGAGTTTTTCTTTCGTCTGTTACATTGCTTAATCTCATTCTGGAATTGTTATTCTCCAGTAGAAGATATTTAATTCAATTAGAGATAAGAGGTGATAAGCTCCAAGTTAAATACCTGACGCCATTGTTAAAAAAACAAACAGTTGAATTTGATTGCAAGACAACAACCGATCTCAGACTTGATAGACAAAAATGGTGGAACTATCCAGTTTATCTCAAAATCACCGAAGGAACTGAAAATTTTAAATTCGCGATTTTAGATAAAGCCATACATACCGATACATTTTTAGTTTCGTCTGCAATAAATAAAAATGGGGGCGAGCCGGGAAACTCATCCTTATCATGACTTTGATTATCCGATAGATTGGATGTTCGAAATTAAGTTTATGGTAAGGATTTGATGGTAAATCTCATTGCTTTATTCCTAATTAGATGCTATCAACAATAGTCTGACTTTCTCCTTGATGAGTCAAGTTATATGGCTATGGACTATGGGTCTATCGGCTATGGACTATTGACTATCACCGATAAGAATTATATTTGCGGCAGAAATCAAATTTTATTACCCATGAGGCTTGGACAATTAGCCAGAAAGCTTGCCGTACGACCTACCGAAATAGCTGAATTTTTATCTAGAGAAAATATCCAGTTGGAAGCTAGCTCCAACACCCGAATTGAAGATGACCAGGTCATTCACTTGGTTAAGCACTTTGCACCCGACATGGTTGAGACCATAAAGGCAGAACTTACAAAAGAAGAGATTACCGTTATTGAAGAAGACAAGGTAGAAGTTGCTCCAGAAATGGAAGCTCCGGTGTCCGTAACGGAGAGCTTGCCTGAGCCTGAAGTAATATCTCCGCAGCCAGAAGAGACGACTGTAAATCGCGCTGTGCTTCCTGAGCCAGTGCTTGTGGAAGAAACCAATGCAGCTATCGCTGACGAAGAGGTTATACGTGCACCTAAAATTGAACTTCCAGGACTGAAGGTCTTGGGTAAGATAGAAATTCCAGAGCCCAAGAAGAAAGAGGCTGAACCGGCTGCAGAAGAAGTACAATCTGACAGCGAGGTTAAACAAGATGTTGCACCTGAGAAAGAAGTAACACGCAGCCGTGAGAGAAGACAGCCTCAGGAAAGACGTAAAGAATTCAAACGAAACGATGATCAGCGTAACAGACGTAATCCGATAGCTGTACAACGCGAGCGTGAAGCTGAAGAAGCAAGGCAAAAAAAGGAAGAAGCTGCCAGACTTGAAAAAGAGCGACGCACGCTTCATTATATGAAGAAGGTTAAGGTTGTTACACCCGTTAAGGTGAACACGTTTATAGACGAGCCAGCGGAAACGAAGGCCGATCGTGAAGAAACACCAACGTCATTTTGGGGAAGGTTTAAGAAGTGGTTAAAATCATAGAGATAATTTCTTAAAGTTTATTCATTTGATGCTGTGCCCCGATTTTAATTATTACTTTCGGGTATAACCTAAGCATCATACATTGAATCCGGTTACACAATACATCATAGACTTTGCTAATTTTCTATGGACACCAACCCTGGCGCTCTTGCTTATTGGTGGTGTATTTTTTCTTATCTACTCAGGCTTTATTCCATTTCGTTTCTTTGGACATGCTATTGATATACTTCGCGGAAAGTATGACGATCCCAATGCTCCCGGACAGATTAATCATTACGAAGCACTCTCAACGTCATTAGCATCAACCGTTGGTATGGGCAACATCAGTGGAGTAGCCCTGGCAATTGCTATTGGTGGTCCTGGTGCCATGTTCTGGATGTGGGTCAGTGCCTTTGTTGGTATGGCCACTAACTTTTTTTCAAGCACTGCAGCCATGATGTATCGTGGTAAAGATTCAGCAGGCGAGGTTCAGGGCGGCCCTATGTATGTTATCGTTGAGGCTATGGGCAAACAATGGAAACCATTGGCGTCACTATTTGCATTTTGTGCCTTGTTTGGATGCCTTCCTGTATTTCAGGCAAATCAATTAACACAGGCTATACGCGATATCATCTTGGTGCCCAATCACTGGGAGGGAAGGATTGTATCGCTTGGCTTCTGGCAATTCAGTTCATCTGATTTTATCATTGGTGTTGTTGTCACCATATTTTGTGCGTTAGTTATTCTCGGGGGTATACAACGCATTGGTAAAACGGCTGGCAAGTTTGTGCCCATCATGATTGTAATTTATTTTCTCAGTGTATTGGGAATTCTAATAGTGCATTATGATGCCGTGCCCTATTGTTTCAAACTCATGGTTACCGATGCTTTTGCTGTGAATCATTATCATGGCAGTCCCATACTGGGTGGCCTTGCTGGTGGGCTGATTGTATTAGGATTCAGACGTGCTACATTTTCGAATGAAGCAGGATTAGGAACTGCACCTATGGCTATGGGTGCTGCTAAGAGCTCAGAGCCAGTTCAGGATGGTCTTGTTGCTATGCTTAGTCCAGCTATTGATACGCTACTGGTTTGTACGCTTACAGCATTGGCAATTCTTGTTACGGGTGTTTGGGAAACATCCGCTACCAATGGTGTTACGTTAACAGCGAATGCATTTGAATCCGTTTATCCTGGTGTTGGCAAATATTTGTTAATGATCAGCAGCTTAACATTTGCCATCGCAGCCTTATTCTCCTACAGTTACTATGGTGCTAAAAGTCTTTCGTTTCTGATTGGTGCAGAACGAGCGCATTACTACAACTATGTTTATCTGGGGAGTATAATATTTGCCTGCACATCGTCATTAATGATGGTTGTGAGTTTGATTGATGCTGCGTTTGCATTGATGGCATACCCCACGATGATATATTCGTTTTACCTGGCGCCCAGAGTTTTGAAGGAAACGAAATTATATTTTAAGAAATTGAAGGAGAGCGGTAAGTAAATCAAATACTACTCATCTCTTCTTCAAGACCAGCCAGTATCTCACGACATAGTTTCAGAAAATACTGAATCTTAACTTTCATCTCTGGTGGTGGATTTGAATCTGCCGCCAACATGCTTTCAAGATGATCAGCCAGGTTAGAAAATTCTTCATCACCCAACATGCTCAAAGTTGTTTTTGATTTGTTATAGATTTCCAGAAACATGGTCGTTTCACCTTCAGCAAGATAGTAGAGAATTGCTTTTTGAAGATTCTCTACATTTTGTGTTACCAGGCCGGCAAGTTCGCGTTTAAACTCAAGATCACCTTCCGTATATAAATCAAGCTTACTGGCTGTTCTGTTAGGCTGTGCTGGCATTTCATCATGAATTAAATACTGACTTAGTTTAGCCTGGAGTTCTTCAGGTTGAAATGGCTTGCTTACAAAATCATTCATACCTGATTTTAATATTCTTTCTTTAATCTCCGCCATCGCCGATGCCGTCAATGCAATGATAGGAAGTGAAGTAAAATATGGATCATGATTCATAGCACGAATTATCTTGGTTGCTTCGTAACCATCTAACTCTGGCATTTGCAAATCCATAAGCACCAGGTGGCACTTCTTCGTTTTTACAATTTCAATGGCCTCGGCACCATTGTTGGCAAGGGCAACTTCAAGATCCCATTTCTTTAAGAAGCTCGTGGCCACAATTTGATTGATGCGATTATCTTCTACCAGTAATATGTTGAATGTTTTCTTCTTAAAGACTGAACTAAGATCTTTTGGATCACGACCTTTTTGCTTGCTTAATTTTCCTTCTTTCAGGTTTAGCATAAAGAAGAACTTCGATCCAATGCCAACCTGGCTTTCAACCTGAACATCGCTGCCCATTAAGTTAAGCAGGCGTTTTGTTATAGAGAGACCAAGGCCTGTTCCTCCAAACTTGCGCGTAGTGTCGCTGCGTGCCTGTGTAAAGCTTTCAAAGATCTGATCTATTTTTTCTTTCTCAATACCTATGCCTGTATCAATTACTGCAAACTCAAATTTCCAATGATCATCTTTCTTTTTAGCTTTTACGTCGAGGGTAACCATACCTTTATCCGTAAACTTGATAGCATTGCCAACCAGGTTAGTAATGATCTGCGCGAGACGAACCTGATCACCCTGAATAACTTCAGGTATATCTTTAGGATAGTTAATAGTCAGCTCTATATCTTTTTGCTCAGCACGCTGGTTAAGCATCTTGATAGTGTTTATCAGCAGCGTGTGTAAATCGAAGTCAATACTTTCAAATTCAATTTTGCCTGCTTCAATTTTACTAAAATCAAGAATGTCATTAATAATGGTAAGCAGATTCTCTCCTGAGAATTTTAAAAGGTCAAGACTATCACGTTGATCGATGCGAGGCTTTTCATCCAGTAACAAATTAGTGAGCCCGATGATGGCATTCATTGGTGTTCTTATCTCATGGCTCATCATAGATAAAAATTGAGATTTTGCCAGTGTAGCTTCTTCTGCTTTTTCTTTTGCCTGTAGCAATGCTGATTCAAAAGCTTTTCGCTGCGTTATATCTCTCGCTGAAGTTTGAAAGCCTGTCATCATCCCATTATCATCAAAGAAGGGATGAGAGTTAGATTCCAGCCAGATTATTGTACCGTCTTTTTTTCGAATTCGATATTCAGCACTGGCAGATTGCCCACTGATAGTAATTGGATGAACTCTAGTCTTCATGACCTCAGCATCTTCCGGAATGATAATATCAAATGGTGATTTGCCAATCAGTTCATTGGCTTCATATCCAAGAATATCTTTACAACTGGGAGAAACGTAAATGCGTATCGGATCCTCACCCGTATTGTACAATGAGATAAGATCTTTAGAGTTAGTGGAAATCAATCGGTACAATCTTTCACTCTCCACTATTTTTTCCTGAGCTTTTTTCAACTCTGTAATATCTTCGATGGTACCAATAAATCCTCCTATAGCTCCGTCGTTTTCATAGAATTGTACAGCATGACTTACAACCCAGCGCGTACCGAGGAGAGTGTTCAAGTAGCGAAACTCCATCATGAATTCAGTGCTCTCCTGTATAGCCGTAATCCAAGCACGAGAAACTCTATCACGATCTTCCGGGTGAATAGTACTCAACCAACCTTGTCCTAAAGCTTTTTCCTTTTGAACGCCGGCAATGTAACACCATCTCTTGTTTACATAGATGGCATGTGCACTGGCATCAGTCTGGTAAATGCCTATAGGTGTATCTGCCAATAACGATCTGAATTTTTGTTCACTGGTCTGTAATGCAATTTCAATTTTCTTTCGTTCAGAAATATTACGTGATGCTGTCTGAAAGTATGATAGATTTCCGTACTCATCAACAATTGGATGAGAGTTCGCCTCCATCCAGATCACATTCCCGTCTTTTCTGCGTAATCTGAATTCTGTGTTTAAAGTTACTTCACCTTTCATGGTTAACCGATGAGCATTCAGACGCATGTGAATGGCATCCTCGGGAAGCATAATTGAAAACGGTGATTTGCCGACAAGCTCTTCAGAAGTATAGCCCGTTAATTTTAAAGATGATGGAGATACATAGATATACGTGGCATCGTCATTTAACTGATGAAGACAAATTAAGTCATTTGTGTTGGTGGAGAGCAGGCGGTATAACCTTTCGCTTTCAGAAAGCTTTTGCTGTATTTGTTTTACCTCTGTAATATCACTGATCGTGCCGATAGATCCTGAAATAGCATTATTATTAGCTTTTAATTGAATAGTCTTTCCACTAACCCAAACAATACCGCGGATAGGATGGATGTATCGATACTCTGATGAAAACTCCAGCCTTTCCTCCATGGCAATTTCCCACTCACTCAAAACCCGATCCTGATCATCAGGATGTATCCGCTCTATTCTTTCTTGCAATGTTGTATTAGTAACAATGCCTGTGATCTCACACCACTTCTTATTAAAATAGGTTGTTACGTTGTTAGCATCCGTCAGAAAAATTCCGACTGGTGCATTTTCAGCTAAAGACATAAACCGGTCTTTGCTTTCTCTTAGTTCGTTTTCAATTTTCTTAAGCGAAGTGATATCCCGGGCGATTGCACTTACTTTCCATACCCAGTCTTCGTTGAAGAACATCCGCACATTCTGACCAACCCATATAACATTTCCATGACGGCTCACCATTGGAAATTCAAGGTAGGTGAGTTCCTTTTTCTGTTTTCGCTGACTGTTATAGAATTCAATAACTTTCTTTCTATAATCAGGATTAACAAGATCCCAGTAACTCATTTCGGCCAGTTCTGATTTATAGTAACCGGTTATATTTTCCATGGTTTGATTAACAAATGAAAAATTTCCAGTTTCATTCAAATCATAAATCATGTCGCTGGCATTTTGCACCAGCTCCCGATATTGTTTTTCACTGGCCTCAACATGTTGCTGAAGTTCATAGATCTGTTCAACATTGCTCTTGATCTCTTCTTCAGAAGCTATAAGTTCTGCATTTGATGCCATGAGATCATGATTGAGTTGCAGTAACATTGCGTTACTCGCACTGGCCTTCTGAATAGTAGGCAGAAAAATAAATACGAATTCAAGAATAATGATAAGTACAGTTGCAATACCAAGCGTGAGTTCTACCTTTCGAATGTAATACAGATTTTCTTCCGCTTCATACTGATACATGTTTACAATCTTTTCCATCAGAAGTAAAAATGG
>DATJHZ010000423.1:0-25653 GCA_035493595.1 Cyclobacteriaceae bacterium
TCCGACTGAATTAGTGTGATCTTTAAGTCCTGCATTTTAGTGATTTCCTAAGCGTTTCGAATTGCAAAGAAAACAAATCGAAGGGTAAATGGGAAGAGTTTTTATAGACCAAAATTAAAAGATGCCCGGAGTGGGTGTAGAAGGTGTTTTTATAGGAAAGTATTTGGATTCTGGCATTTTCTAACATTTAAAATGAGACATCAAATTTTTATGCCTATCTCTTCTAATCTCCACCACCACAGCCCCCACAGCTGCTGCATGAACTTCCGCATGATGAACCACATGAAGATGAGCTACTGCCGCCATCCCCAGAACTATTTTTGTTAACGTAATTAACCAATGGCTCGAATGATGATACTAGGATGCCACTACCCATCAAAAAATATCTCCACTCCCAGCTTGTTTCTTTTTTTCTGCGAGGCAGAATTTCATCTGCATAGAGTTTTGGTATTGTGCTAGCACATACAAGTTTTGTTAAACGATTCAGATAGAAAATTATAGCAACGATTAAGAATATGACCATCGACATTATTTGTGATACAGGTTTATCGCGTAGTAACCCGGTAGACACACGAATCATCGCACCCATCAAGATCAATGACAAGACACCAAAGTTGATATAGAATAACTGCAAGAATTTTTTAGACTTGATGATATATTTTTTAAGGGCATCCATACTGTTCGCTATATTTCCGAAGACAGGCTTGTTTAACAATTCATTAAGAATACCTGGGTAGAATGATCGGCCCTTATGTTCGAATACATCTTTTATCTGAAAATTTTCGATGGAGTCATCATCGAAATCTTTAACCTTTTCAATTGTGTTATCGCTGTTTACACGTATCTGTTTCTTTTTCACAAGTTCATTCACGTAACCGTTAATAACATTTCGGAGTTTTTGTGTTTTTAAGTATACGAGCTCGATTGGATGTAAATTAAATACGAATGAGTCACCATTAAATTGATAAACTATTTTGTGCAATGTATTGCGATTATATATTTCAAGACCAATGAATGCACACAATGCCAATCCAATGAATGATAATATAAAAATTGGATTGTTAATGTGTATATATAATGGCCGTAGAACAAAATAAAACGGAACTGTTAATACCAGAAATGAAAGAATACCGCCAACAAGAAACGTTCTGATTTTAAGATTTGCCTTCTCAAGATTTAGACTTTCATACATATCAGAATAATTCCAGATGGCTTTGGGTTGTTCTCCAAAAGTCTTTGTGTAAAGTTCTGTTGTTCTTTCTTTGGCTTGTTTAAATCTTGCAAAGTCTTCTCGGTTGTGTGTCGAAGGTATATGCTGAACCTGTTTGTCAATAAGATTGCAAAAGTTCTGATAAGATTGTGTAAAGATCAGATGTTGATGCCACACCACATCCACAATTTCAGAAGGCGAAACCATAAAGTCTGACGTTGCAGCCAGGTACATAAACTTCTTATATTCCAGAATAGCTTCTTCTGTAAAATTGCGAGTCCAGTAATTTTCATTGGCAAGTCTTGTAGAAAAACCATACTCGCTCATAGGACTATCGAAATCAAAGTCCTGAATTTTATTCCAAAGGTTGGCATTTACTTTCTGTGTCATCACAATGCTATGGTTCTAACTAGTGCTTTATAATTGACCAATATAATAATTGTTTAATGCCACATCGGCGTATGCTGGCGATAAAGGCCTATTTCTAGTAATCATCGTGATTAATGTCGATAAATATTTGAGTGTGTTCGTACACATCATTATTATTGTCTATATAACCTCACCACGATGAAAAAGACTTTTACGTTAACACTCTCAATTTTGCTAGTAGGAATATTTTTTAGCTATGCCCAAATCTGCGATCAATTTGTTGGTGGTTATGTGCCCTCATATAGAGATCCGGCTACTGTAGATTATACTAAGCTCAGTCATGCTTTTTATGGATTTGCTACTACCAATGCGCAAGGTGGATTGATCGTGGATCAACCTGTTGTATTTAACTCTTTCAAAACTGCATCCGCAGGTAAGCAGCGTTTTCTAAGTCTTGCAGGTGGTGGCGGAGCAGAGGCATTCTCATCAATGACGTCTTCTTCAGCGTCAATTCAGGCTTTTGCCGACAGCTGTGCTAAGTTTTGTGTAGCGCAAAATTTTCAAGGCATAGATGTTGACTGGGAAGGGATCACAACAAAAGAAGACAGTGTGAAATATGGTAATCTTATGCGGGCATTAGCTACAGCATTGCATGCTAAAGAACTTCAACTTGTTGCAACACTTGGCTATGGTGGTTATGGCGGTGACTTCTATAATGTAGGTGCACTAAAGCAAGCTGATTGGATTCAGCTAATGGTATATGATCAGACAGGTACCTGGGCCGATAGTCCGTATGGCAATCATGCTTCTTATCAAATGATGCTGGATGCTATTACTTATTGGACGGGTCGTGGTTATAATGACGTTTCGAAGATCGTTATTGGTTTACCCTTTTATGGTTATAAGTTTAACTCTGCTTCCGGTGGACTCGCTACAGCAAAAACATATAGTGAAATAGTTGCAGCCTATCCTAATCTTGGTTGTGATGTTGATGAAACAAATCTTACTGTCTTTAATGGTCCTGAAACCATTCGTAAGAAAGTACAGTATGTGATGACTAATGGATTGAAAGGTGTGATGATCTGGGAGATGGGTCAGGACATTTCATCAAGCAATTCAAAATCACTATTAAATACAATCAGCAAGGCTACTTGTGAATTGCCTGCAGCATGTAATGACATTGTTTCAGCACTGCCACCAGATATTGAAAGACAACTAATAGTGTTAGTTAAAAATCCTGTTACAGATATTTTATCAATCAATGTTGTAAATGAGAGCGATATAATTTTGAGTGTTGAGTTGTTGGATAATTTTGGAAGAGTTGTTATGAGAAGACAGAGTTCATCCTCTTTGAGTGATGTAAACATTTCAGAGCACGCGGCGGGAGTTTACCTGGTGAGGACTAGGCTTCAGAATAACAAAATATGCCTGAATAGGATTATTAAGATTTAGAAGACTAATTTATAGTTGCTTAAGGATAGCGCATGCCTTCTCCAACGTCTCTTCCTTTTTCGCAAAACAAAATCGTAAGATTTTATTGTCAGTCTTGTCTTTGTAAAACACGGAAACAGGTATAGACGCTACTTTAAATTTACGAGTAATCTCTTCAGCCATTTCTACTTCAGACTTTGAGGAAATGTTTTTGTAAGACAATACCTGGAAGTAAGAGCCAGACGACTGTAACGGTTCAAACGATGAACCTTTGATCTGCTGTAAGAAGAAATCTCGTTTCTGCTGATAGAATTTTCCGAGGTTAGTATAATTTGTTTCATCTTTCAAGTATTCAGCCAGTGCTAATTGCACAGGTGTGTTTACACTGAATACAATGAATTGATGTGTCTTGCGCACTTCAGCCATCAGATGTGCGGGGGCTACTACGTAACCAGATTTCCAACCTGTAGCGTGAAACGTTTTGCCGAACGAAAATACGGCCAGACTATGCGCTGCCAATGTTGGTGAACTTAATACGCTGTGATGCGTGAGGCCATCAAAGATTAGACGTTCATAGACTTCGTCACTTAGTATAAGCAGATTGTGCTCCACAACTATTTTCTCAAGCTCAACGAGATCATGTTTATGAAAAACACTACCGCTGGGATTGTGAGGTGTGTTGATCATAATCATTTTGGTTTTACTGGTTATCTTTTTTCTAACCAAACCCCAGTCAATTGAAAAATCTGGATACTGAAGATTGATGTGAACAGGCACACCGCCATTAAGTCTTATTGATGGATCGTAACTGTCGTAGGATGGATCAAATAAAATTACTTCATCACCGCTGCTGATGAATGCAGCAATAATGGAGAAGATTGCTTCAGTACCTCCGGCTGTTATTGTAATTTCTGTTTCAGCGTCAACCTTGTGATTATACGTTTTGCTGACAATGTCTGCCAACACATTTCGTAAGGCAGGAACACCTGGCATAGGTGCATATTGGTTATTGCCTTCCAACATGTAACGATGCACCAGGTTGATGATCTTCTCATCAATGCTAAAATCAGGAAAGCCCTGCGAAAGATTAATGGCTCCTTCATCCAACGCCATCTTCGACATGACGGAGAATATAGAAGTGCCAACATCAGGCAGACGAGAAGGGAATCTTTGCATGACTGTTTTGTTACTTGCTCTTTGAAGCAGCAACAATGCGATATTCGGTATCCACTTTACCTTTTGAAATATCAGCAAGCTTGCCTTTCAGTAATCTCTTCTTTAGTGGTGTGAGGTAATCAACAAATAATTTACCTTCTATATGATCGTACTCATGCTGAATGATACGGGCTTTCATGCCATCGTACTTCTCTTCATACACTTTCCAGTTCTCATCGTAGTAACGAATGGTAAGCTTATCCTTACGGGATATTTTTTCGCGAATGTTCGGTATGCTTAAGCAACCTTCTTCAAATTCCCAGGGTGTTCCAACTTCTTCCAGAATGGTAGGGTTGATAAATACTTTGATGAATTCGGTCATTCCGGGTTCATCATCTTCTTCGTTAAGAGGTGAGCCATCAACAATGAATAAGCGAATACCTTTGCCAATCTGAGGAGCCGCCAGCCCAATGCCATGGGCGGCGTGCATGGTTTCAAACATGTCTTTAATAAGCTGAGTTAAGTCTGTGCCCTGCTCTATGTCTTTGGCACGCTGGCGCAACACCGGGTCGCCATACATTACAATCGGAAATATCATGTGGCAAAGTTAAATCTTATCCGGAATACGTTAATCGGTAGTCAATAAAAGTTATAAGTAATATTTCCCGTTAGGTATTATCGAATAATGGTATCCAAAAACGATTGAAGTATTATGGTGGCGCTTATTTTATCGACATTGCCTTTTATCTGACGGTCTTTTTTCTTCATGCCGCCATCAATCATGGTGCGCTTCGCCATGGAACTGGTAAAGCGTTCATCAGCCAGGTGAACAGGTTTATCTGGAAAGTTCTTTTTTAAAGTCTCAACAAATTGACGAACCAGGGGAGCCGTCTCCGAGTCTTCATTGCTTAGCGTTTTGGGCATGCCCACAACAAATTCATCAACTGTTTCTTTTTGAAGGTAAGTTTTTAGGAACGGAAGGAGTTCTGATGTTGAAACAGTATCCAAAGCCGTAGCAATAATCCGCAGTGGATCTGTTACAGCTATACCCGTTCTTTTTTTACCATAATCTATTGCCAGCACTCGTCCCATATATGCGTAAAGCTAATGAATTTATTTGCGGTAGGTTAGTTGCACTAATCCGCTTGGGTAAGATTTGGTATCAATCAATTTCAGATTCTTTCGTTCATTGCTCTTTTTAAAAAGCGGAATTCCATCTCCTAATAGAACGGGATGCGTTGACAGAATAAACTCATCAACAAGATTTTCTCGTACAAGAGGATCAATAATTTCACTACCACCAAAGAGCCAGATATTTTTTCCCGGTTGATGTGTTAAATTTTTTGTGTAGGTAAGTAAGTCATCAGAGACTAAGCGAACATTACTTATGCTTGATTCTTTAACAGTTCTTGAAAAAACATGATGTGTTAAATGCTTGAATGGATCGCCATATTCGCCCAGAAGGTCAAATGTTTTTCTACCCATCAAGGTGCAATCTACAGATTGAAGAAATTCTGTCATGCCATAATCAGCATCGGTTAAACACCAATCATACTCACCGTTAGGTCCGGCTATAAAACCATCCAGGCTTACAGCAAGATTTAATATTATTTTTCGCATGATCAAAAGTGAATAACAGAGGTGTCAACCGTATGTCAGTTGTTCTTTGCTCTGTCGAAAAAGAATTGCTTCACTTTGTTTTCGAGAGCCATCGCTTTGGGGAAAAGTATTTCGTTTTCAATGCGTGCGTGGGTGATAAGACTTTTCTCGAAGGCTTTTAATTCGTTGTATATAACCTTCACATGAAGAGGAGCATCTTTATCGAGGCCATAATCTTTTGTAATCAGTCTGATGCCTTCCATTTCATCATCATGGGCTTCGTGTTCCATGGCAAATTTCTGTACGGAGTTTTTCTCCATCATAAAGAAAAGTTTACCTGGATGATACTGTCCTTTTGATGCACGCTCTAATGCCTGAATGTAGACGAAGAGTGTATCTTCTTCGGCATAAATGTGTTCTATAAAATCTTCTACAAATAAGGGGAAGACCATTTTCAAGTCGCGTTCTACAATTTGAAAATCGCCATGGTTGGCTTTGAAAGCTTCTACCAGACGGGCAATGTAAGGCAACTTATGTTTGATGAAAAGAAAATGTGAATGCTTGAGATATTCAATAATTAAATCAATTGGATATGAAACCAGTGGAAGATCGGCCTCCTGAATATGTGTGGGCGACTCAAGTTCTCTTACCACCTGCTCAACCCGTAGGCCTTTCTCGCTACAAACTTGCTCTAATGTCTGCGCCGAGTACTCGTAAAAGCTGATACCAAAATAGAAAAGCACGTATGCGTGAACATAATTCTGGTCCACCAGATCCGATATGCGCCTGTCCTTTAGAGCTAACTTATCCATACGATTCTGGTAAATATAGTAAATCACTAAAAAATCTGGTCATAGTTAAGGGGTTAAGTAACAATAAAATATGATTTTTGTCACCCGGAAGCGGTTAACAATTATTTTAGCACTCCGTTATAGTAGTACTATTCAATTTTTATGAGTGAAATGAAGAATTCGAAGAACCAGATAAGTTTACCATTGGTATTATGCATTGGCCTGGCAGCAGGCGTTTTTCTGGGGGCAAGCCTTGGTTCTCGCAAAAGTAATGGGGAAGTGGGTCGTGATGTACAGAAATTTCGGGAAGTACTGAGCCAGATTCAAGGCGACTATGTTGATACTGTAAATACGGGCTATTTAGTAGACGATGCTATTGAACACATGCTCAATAAACTCGATCCACATTCTGCATACATACCCGTGAAAGAAAGAGAAGCTGCCAATGAAGACCTGCGTGGTAATTTTGACGGTATAGGTGTTGAGTTTAATATCTTTAGAGATACCGTAGTAGTGGTTACTCCACTTAGTGGAGGTCCTTCAGAGGCTGTCGGCGTTCAGTCAGGCGACAAGATTATTAAAGTAGACGGAAAGAATATGGCAGGTGTTAACATTACCAATGCTGATGTTATGCACGCCTTGAAAGGACCAAAAGGAACAGAAGTTAAAGTATCTGTTTTGCGAATAGGGAAAAGTGAACCCATCGATTTTACGATTGTACGCGATAAGATTCCACAATTTTCAGTTGATGTTGCTTACATGGTTAATGCAGAGGTTGGCTATGTTAAGGTTAACCGGTTCTCAGCAACAACTTATGAAGAGTTCAGTGCTGCATTGAAGAAGCTTAAAGATAAGGGCATGAAGAAATTAGTGCTCGACTTACAAGGCAACCCTGGCGGTTATATGAATATGGCCATTGATATGGCTGATGACTTTTTATCAGAAGGAAAGAAAATAGTATTCACCAATGGTAAAGAGAAGAAGTACAACTCAGATGCGATATCTACTACGCGTGGTGATTTTGAGAAGGGCGATCTGATTGTACTGGTGAATGAAGGCAGTGCTTCTGCTTCTGAAATTTTAGCAGGTGCATTACAAGATAATGATCGTGCATTAATCGTTGGTCGTCGCAGTTTTGGTAAAGGACTTGTTCAATCACCTTTTGATTTAAGTGATGGCTCTGAACTTCGTCTTACTATATCACGCTACTACACGCCGAGTGGAAGATCAATTCAAAAACCGTATGACGACGAAGATGAATATGCACGTGACATAATAAGTCGTTATAATCATGGAGAGTTTTTCCATGCCGATAGCATTCATTTTAATGATTCATTGAAATACAAAACTGTAAATGGCCGCACCGTATATGGTGGAGGAGGCATCATGCCTGATTACTTTGTACCACTCGACACAACGTTGAACAGTCATTATCTGAATGAACTTTATACATCAAGCTCTATTCAGGAATTTACATTTGGTTATGCTGATGCACATAAGGATGAATTGCAGAAAGAAGGATTTGAAAAGTTCTTTAAAACATTTGTGGTGACAGACCAGATGTTAAATGGATTAGTAAAAGTTGGTGAACGAAATAAAGTACGTGCCGACTATCGTGAGTTGAGAGAACGTAAAACTCTTTTTCAGATTCACGTTAAAGCGCAAATTGCACGCAAGCTTTGGAATAACGATGGCTTCTATCCTATTATGAACAACACGAATGAAGTTTTCTTGCAAGCCATGAAGTTGTTTGATCACATTCCTGAGTTGAGTCATTCCAAGCTTTAATGATTTCAAGTTCCAGGTTTCAAGTTGCGAACAACCTTGAAACTTGGAACCTTGAACTAAATAACTAACTCAGAATTTCAGCTCAGCCTTAAAAGCACGATATTGATTTTTTAGTGCTTGTTCCCAGGTTATATCAGCATCCCACTTAGTACCTAGGAATACATTGCCAGAATCAATGTGCTTAAAATAGAATTTGTAGACTGTTGTTTGTGAAGGAATATTTTTCAATTGAGCGTCACCACCATCAGGATACGTGATGGATGCTATAGCACTTTCTGATTTACTCATATCATATCCCAATAATTTTTTGGCAACTGATCCGCGAGTGTGAATGTAGCACAGAACATAGAGCGATCCATTTTTGCGTAGTGTTGCTTCTGAAAGTCCGGGCTCTGTAAATTTATGTTTAAAAGGATACGCGCTGAAGATTTCCTCTAACGTTTTATCCATAGCGGCATCACCGGTTTTAGGTATAGCAAGTTCATCTACTTTTAGATCAATGGCAAAGAAATCAGAACGTCTGCCATCAATTGGGTTTATCTCGATATCTGTTTCGGGTACATCGTTAATGAGCATGTTTAATCTTTTCATGCCGCCACCCGCAGCTCTGTAAATTTTAAGAAGCAACTCTGATAACGACGGGTCCTCGGCAATCCAGGCATACTGATTTTGCTCGACCATAGTTTCCTTTGTATTATATTCAGTGATGTAAGCCTTATATCCTTTTTCGTTTTTAAGGAAGAATATGAGGTTCGTTATATCACGCTTATTCAGATAGCGGGCCATGGCAACGCTTACATCTTTTCCGGCAAGGAGTTCATCCATTTCAAAATAAACAATTGGATCAATGCCGGTGCGCTGACAAGATTGCTGGATTTTGTCCAACTCAATATTTGTCATGGTGTAGCTGTAGAAAACAACAGAGCGTGTATCCAATAGCTTTGCTGGCAGACCGGAGCCGGCTGTCATACGACTTAAAAATGCTGTCTCTTCAACTGAGGTTTGCCCAAATGAATTGATTGCTGAAAAGAAAAGAAGTATGAAACCAAATAAGAGCCTCGCCATGAATGTATTTTAAGGAAAACGAAAATAGAACGATTGTATTTCAAATACCAATGAAAAATCCGGATTCGTCTATTTTAACAGGAAATGTTTTTAAATCGCGTGAACGTGAATTACACTCGCGTCCCGATTGAAGATTGAATTGATAATTGTGTAAGGGACATATTATTTCACCTAGAAAATTAATATTACCCTTACTTAATGATGTGCCATTGTGAGTACAGGCATCTTGTACAGCATAGAATTTTTCCTGATGCAATGTCAAACAAATTCGAACGCCATGAAGAATAACTAACTGAGGCTTGTCTCGTAAAATTTTATCCCTGGCTTCTGCTTCTGTCGAAAATAATTTTATCCAATCCATGTGATGATTCTGTGAATGATTATGCAAATATTAGTTCTTGCAGTATCTTCATGCACTAAAGTTAGTAGAATTTGGCTTCCTGCAACACGTGATGTGTTGTTATAAATTAACTGTTATCCTATGAAAAAAACATACCTGCTTTTTCTCCTGATCAACGTTGCATTTTCAGCGCATGCTCAGATTAATCCCGTGCTACAAACCAAGGTTGATAAAATGGCTGTTGCTATTGAACCCAAAGTTATAGAGTGGCGAAGAGATTTTCATGAGCATCCTGAACTATCAAATCGTGAATTCAAAACTGCAGCCAAAGTTGCAGAGCATTTAAAGTCATTGGGTATAGAAGTAAAAACCGGGGTGGCACATACTGGTGTTGTAGGAATTTTAAAAGGAGCCAAGCCAGGACCAACGATTGCCTTGCGTGCCGATATGGACGCGTTACCTGTAACGGAAAGAAACAGCCTGGCCTTTGCATCGAAAGAGAAGGCCATTTTTAATGATAAGGAAACAGGAGTAATGCATGCCTGCGGACATGACACGCATGTTGCCATCCTGATGGGTGCTGCTGAAATTCTGGCAAAGAATAAGAATGATTTGAAAGGAACGATCAAATTTATTTTTCAACCGGCTGAAGAAGGTCCGCCACAAGGTGAAGATGGCGGTGCAGGTGTAGTTGTGAAAGAAGGTTACTTAGATGATGTTGATGTTATTTTTGGTTTGCACATTCGTTGCATGTCTAAGTTAGGCACAATTGAATATAAGCCCGGTGGCTTCATGGCAGCTTCTGATTGGTTTACTATTAAAGTAAAAGGAAAACAATCGCATGGAGCAGCGCCATGGATGGGTATTGATCCTATTGTTGTCTCAGCGCAAATTATTAACGGCTTACAAACCATCATCAGTCGCCAGACAGAACTAACAAAAGAGGCAGCAGTTATTACAGTAGGAAGAATCAACGCTGGTATTCGTGAAAACATTATACCTGAAGAAGCTGTGATGGCGGGTACAATACGAACACTAGATCGTGATATGCGCGATAAGATTTTTGAAAAGATAAAACTCACTGCTACTAAAATTGCAGAGAGCTCTGGTGCCGTTGCCGAAGTAACATTCGATCCAAAAACACCAGTAACCTATAATGATCCTGCTCTTACAGAAAAAATGGTTCCCAGTTTACAACGAGCAGCTGGTGCAAGCAATGTTGTTAAGATTAATGCACAAACAGGTGCTGAAGACTTTGCCTTTTATCAGGAAAAAGTACCAGGTATGTTCTTCTTCGTAGGTGCGTGCCCTCCGGATGTTGATGTAGACAAAGCACCATCACATCATACACCTGATTTTATGATTGACGAACGCGGAATGCTTACCGGCCTGAAAGCCATGCTTGATGTTACACTGGATTATATGTACATGAAGAGATAGCCTCGAGCTGTGAGCTATGAGTTGCGAGTGATAATCTCGAAGCTCACGGCTCATAACTCATAGCTAACTTGTCAGCTTTCTTTTTCGAAATAGATCTTGTAATATTTTCTTCCATCTTTTTCGACGCCTTGTTCGATAAGGTCTTTGTTGCCGTGAATATAGATGTGAAAGTTTTTGTCGAGTTTCAAGATGCTTTTAAAAACTTTTGATTGTTTTTTTACAGCATGTTCAGAGATCTCAAAATTATCATCTAACTGAATGGAATTGTCCATACGATAAGAGTCATCGAATTGGCGAAATGATTTAATGATCTCTGCGTCTTGAAAAACTTCTTTCTCAAATTCTTTCTTGCTGAAACTGTCGCGTGTTTTGAAATAATCCATTGAACGGTTCAGCATATCAATCTGATCTGTTTTGTTTACTTCAAATTCTTCTGAGAGTTGTTTGGTTACAAAATTCTTGGCGATATCAAGAAAGTCTTTCGTCTGATGATATTTATCCTGGCAAGGACGTAACATTAAAAACTTCTCTTTCCAGAATTGTGCTTCTGTACTTTTGTTTGACTTATCTATGATACAAACTTTAAAACCATTGTCTTGTTCGATGTTTAAAATCAGGCAACCTTTATCTAACTTATCGGTATTGATTCCTTCTTCAACATCAAGAAGAAAATCAGTTTGTTCCCGACCAAGTTTTAAAAAGGATTGTTTGTTTTCAGATTTTAATAAACCAATGCCTGCTACATTTTCATCATCTATCTCAAGATTTTTAAAATAGACAACAAACAAATCGCCAGACTTTATTTGTGGATGATCAGAAACCTCATAGAGTTGCTTGGCAATGTTTACACTATTAGGATGAAAGCTTCTATCATTTTTGAAAATCTGCGCTGCAAACTGATAAAGTGGGTTTAATTCAAAATCGTCATTACTGAACGTGAAATTATACCACTCCGCATTTGTAAATGGCGACAGAAAATATTTCACCAATAATTCATTAACATCAATCTCCGTCTTTTCTAATGTCGACTTTGAAAGAATAAGATCCTCGTCATTGATTTTGTTGCCAATGTGATGGATAGAAATATGCTGAAGCTTAACGTCGTCGTAAATGATCATGAATAGTACTTTAATACCAAATGGAATAATCTAACAAATGCTTTTGGCGCGAAGATAAGTGCCCTGATGTTCAGGAAAAAACCTTTATCAGTTTAAGGTTTTACGTGACAATTTTCTAAATTTCATTAAACCTAAACAGAGAGATATGAAAGGACCATTCCTGATCATGACACTAATAACTTGCTGCTATTTTGGTTTTGCTCAACCTGGCAAAAAGAAAATAGATCCCCTTAAAACAGCAATCATCCAGTCGGTTGAACGTCAACAACCTGAACTCATAAGATTAAGTAATGAAATCTGGGCTTATGCCGAAACGGCTCTTCGTGAGAACAAATCATCGAAAGCACTGGCTGATTATGCGGAAGCTCAAGGTTTCAGTGTTAAACGAGGTGTATCAAATATGCCATCGGCCTTTATTGCTGAGTACGGCTCGGGTAAACCAATCATTGGTATTCTTGGTGAGTATGATGCGCTGCCAGGCATTTCACAGAAAGCAAGTCCTGTTAAAGAACCATTAGAGCCTGGTGCAGCCGGTCATGGCTGTGGACATAATTTGTTTGGTGTCGGCAGTATGGGAGCAGCAGTGGCAATCAAAGAATTAATTCAACAAGGAAAACTCAAAGGCACTATTCGTTTTTATGGAACGCCAGCAGAAGAATCTGTTGGAGGTAAAATTTATATGGCACGTGATGGTGTCTTCAATGATCTTGATGTTTGTCTCGACTGGCATCCGGATGATGAGATTGAGGCCAGCACGCAAAGCTCACAAGCTATGGTAGATTTTATTGTTGAGTTCAAAGGAAAGGCTGCACACGCTGCGGCAGATCCATGGAATGGAAGAAGCGCTGTAGATGGACTTGAATTATTTACGCACGGTGTAAATATGTTGCGTGAACATGTAAAGCCAAGTGTAAGGATGCATTATGCAATTAAAAGCGGAGGAGATGTTCCAAACGTTGTACCTGAATATGCTAAAGTATGGATGTGGGTGCGTGACTCTAAACGTACTGGCGTAGAAGAAGTATTTGCGCGTGTGAAAGATATTGCAAAAGGTGCAGGATTGATGGCTGGTGTGGAAGTAACTGTTACAGTGCAGACGGGTGATTATGAATTACTCGTCAACAAAACAGGCGCAGAGGCGATGCAAAAAAACCTGGAGCTTATCGGCCCTATTATTTATACTGAAGAAGAAATTTCTTTCGCGAAGAAAATTCAGGAAGTAAGTGGTGTTGCACAAACTGGTCTTGATGGAGCGATACATCCTGTTAAGGCTACAAAAGAAGATGCAGAGGGAGGATCAACCGATGTTGGAGATGTAAGCTGGCTTGTGCCTGAAATTACATTACTAGTAACAACGGCTCCAGTAAAAGCACCATGGCATTCATGGGCTGTTGTTGCATGCGGAGGTATGTCTATTGGTCATAAAGGTTTGGTATTTGCTTCAAGGGGATTAGCCATGACCATGGCTGATCTTTTTCAAAATGAAACATTGCGTAAACAAGTACGTGATGAATTTGAGAAAGGCAAAGGAAATACAGTTTACAAAACATACATCCCCGATGGCCCACCGCCAGTGCCCGCTAAATAATATTACGGACCATAAACCAGACGTATGATTTGCTTTCATACGTCTGGTTCTGTTTTTATCTGATCTCAACTTTCTTCATTTCATTGCGTCCATACACAACTGGAAAATACATCCACTCTGCTTTGGCAGGATTGATAGTATAATGACCTTTGTAACGAGGAAGAAGTTTGATGTCATAAGAATAAACACCTGCACGTAAATGATCGCAATAGATGCGGGTTTCTTCAACATCATATTCGCGGTAGGTTTCAATGCTCCAACGACGCTGTGTCTTGTCATCATAAGAGCAACCTGCTGGTATGGGAATGTTAATCATTACATAGTCGGCATCCTTTTCTACTTTTAATTCAACGTGAAGTGTAACAGGCTTGCCGGCATTCAGTTTCGTTTCTCCATCGCTCCAGGAAGTAGTAATCTTAAAATCTTTTCGAACAGGTTTAGGATTTGAATTCCAGAATTGATAGTAAGCTGTTAGATACAACGGTGCATCACCTGTTTTTTGAATAATAAGATCTTCTCCTGAATATTCTTGTTTGAATGGAAACCTTGTTACATCGGTGTTGATACCACCAGTAATAACAAGCTTTGGTTTTGTTTCATGTTTATGCTCACGAAGTAACGCTGGAATAAGGGTCTCAATGATTCTTGATGATTGATATGTATTCACCCATTGTCTTCCACGTTTCTCCAGAAAGTAGTTTCGTAAGTGCAATAGATTTATATTCGTTGAGTCAGCTCTCTCCATTAGCTTGTAAACCAGTAAGGTATTGTCAAGATCGTTATCCCATAAAGTTTGTCTTTCTTCTCCCCAATACCAATTGCCTTTCAGCGTAGTATGTCTTTGCTTCATAATGAAAGACCAGTCTGGTTCGAACTTGTTAGCTTGCAGAAATTGCTGTGCAAGAAGTTTGAGATAGAAAGTTGACAAGGCATGCTTCTTTTGAAGAGTGTCAACAATAGCATTGGCCATAACAGGACCTTGTATATAACTTAGTTGTATCCATGCTCTTAATTTTGTTTCAGTATTTGCCTCTTCTGTTACCTTCATCAGATAACTTACAAAGCTTGTTGAATTTAATGTTATGGTATAACCCTGCTGCTGCGCTAGCTTGAATGCTTCTGCCACATGCAGAGTAATCCAAACAGAACTTTTGCTATCTTTCCACCAGCCCCAGCCACCATCTTTATTCTGACGATCTTCCAATCTTTTAATAATTTTTACAATGAGATCATCATTGGTGAATTTTTCATTTCGATATTTCAATATCGCTTTCTCTGACAACAAAGCCTTTAGCTTCGATGCCAATTGTTCGCTGCATTCGTACGGATATATTTTTAATACTTGAATTTCGTCGAGCAAAACATCCAGCAAATCAGCTTCAACATAAAACGTAGCCTTTCCTTTAATGGAGTCTAGCTTAACGGTAAACGTAGTGTCTCTTGGAAGAGCTGCAAATACTCCTTTTGATTCATTGCTACCTAGCGGATAAACTTTAATCTTTCGGAGCTCTCCATCTTTGTATGCATTATGCTTTACTTCATATTGTACACGAATACTATCAACAGATTGTGCAGTGATGCGAACAGAGTCTATATAAGAATTCTTCATTCGCACTTCACCATCAAGTTGTGACAATTTATTTATGATTAGGTTTCTCTCCAATCTTAAACTATCAGATGAATAGTTTGTGATTTTTCCTATCGCTATTGCCTGATCACCTTCTATCAGAAAGTTTGGCAATTTAAGTTGAGCGGATAAAGGTTTAAATGCCTGCACCTCACTGCTAATTTGCCCGTTACGTTTTCTGGAAGCAATACCAACAACATTAATGCGCCAACCTGTAATGTCATCAGGGAAAGTAGTTTTGAAAGTTGCTTCACCATTTTTATTGGTGACAAGTTTAGGTTGCCAGAAAGCATAGTCTCTGAAATTTTTACGGAGCGAACTACCAGGCGTTTCTTCATCAAGTGAAATGAGTTGTGGAATGACAGGAAGTTTTGTTTGCCGCAATTGTTGAGTTGTTAACACTTCTTTTGTTGAGATGATGATTATTCCATTCGCTGCACGTGATCCATAGAGAGCAACAGCTTTTTCTGATTTCAATGTTTCGATTGATTTAATTTTGCCTGGCTCAATATCATCTAATCGTCTCAGCTCACCATCAATAATGACAATCGGCGGAGATGTCGTGTTAAATGCAGAGATGCCTCTTATGCGAATGGTAACAGAATCAGCAGCACCCGGCGCACCTGAAATCTGTACACCAGCAACTCTTCCCTGTAACACATCACCACTAATTGTTGAGATTGCACTTACCAAATCACGTTTTTGCTGAGAACCATAGCCAACAACAACAACTTCTTGAAGACTTTGTACATCTGCTTCAAGTGATATTTCTATTCTTTGTTTTTGATTTGTGTCAATCTCTTGTGTGACGTAGCCAATAAAAGATATAACTAAAGAACTTCCGTATGGAACAAATATTCTGAAGAAGCCATTTGCATCCGTAGTGGTACCAATAGTAGTTCCCTTTACCAGCACATTTACACCTGGAATTATTTCATTATTATCTTTTACAAATCCTTCCACCCATTTCCCATTGCTGAAGTACGAAGCGTTGTTAGCTTCACTATAATAAAGCTCACGAACCTGTTGCATGTCCATCATGCGTGCTTGCTCAACGTATGTATTCTCAGAAGACCACTTCGTTAGTTTATGGATTACTTCCATACTAAATGTATCAGCAGCGTTAATCTTTTCATCCGTAACTTCATAAAAAGTTTTGCCGTAGGCTTTTATGAATAGTGGTATTGTCTTTATGTATGTTTCATCATCAAGAATAACAACAGCCTGATAAAGTCCTGGGCGAAGTGGTGAGAATTCAGCATATCTACCTGGATAGATATAATATTCATCTGGCTGGTCCAGGTTTATAATAAAAGTAGCCAGTACTGATTCCAATTTTGGATTGGACTGCATTTTCAAACTACCGGATTGCTTTGTAACAGCATAGTTATAAGAAGGCATCTTTCTGAAGTTAGTAATTCTTGCTACTTCGGGCGCTTTCCATAATCGTTCAATTTGTTTTAGTGTGATGGCTTCATCTCTGAATTTGATGCTGGAGAATCCGTTATTTAATTGTCTGTATTGAAACCTTGATTTAAGATTGATGCTCTCACGGTCAACAAGGCTGGGGAAGAATCGATAACTTTTGCCAATAGCAAAATCGAAATTAAGAGAGAATGAAGATGTGGCATAGGTCACAGGTCCGAGCAATAGTGGCCCGACCAAATCATTATATCGATTATTTTCCCACTGATTAAAAGAAGGAAGCAATCGGTAGACTCCATCTTGTGCAACGTACGCCGAACTCTGTGAGGAAATTCTTTCAATGGTAGCAAATCTCGGCCAAAGTTTATCCACTTCCTGAGGTGTAAAGGTTGTTGGTCTTTCAACAGAAATAGTATTAGCGGGAAGATGATTAAGGTCAACGCTTATTATTAATTTCTCCCCTTTGCATACGGGCACGTCAGACAACATAATAAACTTGTCGCGTAAACGAATTGAAATTTGCTGCTCACCGTCTCGTGTTTTAAAAGTATAAGGCTCTGATGTTGATACCTGATCATAGAATGATAATTTGTGATCGATCTCTATATAGAACACCTGTTGAACAATACCATCTAATATAATATAAGGTGCAACCTGTGTTTCATTTTCTGATGTTGGCATGTAATGAAGATACATGCCATTTTGTGGATAAAGAAAATGATAGAACTCCATGCTGTCGAGACCTAACTTCTCTTTCCAGAAATCAAATTGAATATGTTGCGTTATAGATTTTGCAACATTACCTTTTGTAAACTCATTAAATACAACACGACTTTTAAAATGTTCATAATTAGGAATTGTTGGCTCTGAGACTTCATGGAATTTTTTAGTGATCGCGTAAGCCGTCAGATCTGTGTTACTCACAGGTTTTCCAAAAGCATCTTTCACTAGAACCTTCATATCGATTGTCTGCCCTGGAAATACAGTTGATGGATGATCGATAGTAATGTTTAATTTCTTTTTGGAAAAGGGTAAATCGTAGTTGAGCTCTTTAGCCTCACCACCCCAGATGTAGTGCATTGACATGTGATAGATTTCATTTGCATTGGCGGATTTTCTGGAATGATATTCAGAAGTAAGCCCCTGATCTATTATGCGATTGTCTTTAAAGAGTTGATAACGAAAGACAAGCTTTCGCGGATTGACAACCTCCATAAATAAACTATCCACTGTACGTCCAGCCTGAAGTTGTAAGGAAGCATCTTCATCAGATAAATTCATAGTATGCAATACCTGACCGCCTTGTTTTAATTGATAGCCCTTGAGCAGAGGTTCAATTTTATGATGATACGGAAGATGCACCGACTTGCGATAAAGGATTTGATCTTTCGTATTGAACGCTTCCAGCGAAGCATTCTCTTCACCGTAGGATGAAATAAAATTAATGGTATCATTCTGCAGTGTAACATCTATGCTGTGCGCGAGAGCATTATACCGAAGAGGCAATGTTTTAACTGTACGTTCATTATCAGCATTTGTAAAGATAGCTTGCACATCATAGTCAATGAGCGCACATGGAAAGATAGAATCTGGCAGCACAATTTTGTTATCATCGATGGGATTCAGTTTCAAATGATGTTTCCAAAGTGTATCTGCAATAAATATTTCTTTTTCGAAAGGCTTGATGATATTGGTTGCCTTCACAATAACATCGACCTGAACATCATATAGAGGCAGATCGTTTGAATCAACACCTTTTAAATGAATGGTGGCGGGTTTATTTAATGTTGTTTCATCAGCCCAAAGAGAAAAAGTATTTTGTTTCAACTCATACTCTTCGTATCTGAAATTACCAGATGGATAATCATTATCACTTCCATCATCAAGCAGGAACCAATATTCATTATCAAGCTTCAGCTTTAAACTATCAGTCAATACAAAATCGAAAGTGTATGCGCCTGGTCTGTAAGATTTTATTGTACCGAGTTTGTTAGAACTTAGACGGATGTCGAGTGTTTTCTTTATTGGTCTTCCTTTTTTTGTGTTTATGAAAGCTTTTAATTTCACGGTATCGCCTGGTCTGTATATTGGCTTATTCAATACAACAAAACCATTGAAGTGTTTGGGTTGAAATAATCTTTGAACGCGATAATAAATTCCTGGCGGGTAAATGTGTGGATATGGTCTTAGCAGACCTTTTATAGATCGGGTTACATAATAAAAAGGTGAAGCAAGATGGTTGATAGGAAATGTGCCCAGAACTCGTCGTTTAATTCTTTTCAGTGAAGAATTATTGTAGCGACGATTGATAGACAAGAATGATGTATGTCCTTTATATGTTGCTTCAACCACACCTCGCCTGTTACTCTTAGCAAGACGATAAGCCTTTAATCTTTTATTAAATGGGATATGTCGAGCATCAATTCGTAACGAGACAGAATCTATTTCTTTCCCATAATCAGAAAGAAAAACCAGAAGCATGTCGCGATGATTGTTGAGAATTTTCATATCAACATTATCGACAGATTTTACTTCGCACGTAAGTGTGGCCTCATTTGCCTTTACAAACAGATAATGACCAACAGGCAATTTCTTTTTATAAGAAGAGTCGCTGAGATAAGAATCGTATAGACTATGAAAGAATTTCTCATCAACACGCCATTTATTGTTGAAATAAAGTTGCCTTGCCTCATCATTAGTGATAGAATAGATCAGTGTGTAATGGCTGCTACTTCTGGCCGTAGCCAGATTTTGAGCAAAGCAGATCTTGTGCATGCAAAGTATGCATGCCATGAGTAATAGTTTTTTCATAGAGTAGTGATTATCCGACAGCCTGTAGCCCGCCTGTGTGCACGGCAAGTACTGTTGAGCCTCTTTTGAATTTTCCCTGCCTCACGTAATCCATCACAGCCCACAGTAACTTACCTGTGTACACAGCATCGAGCGGGAGGTTATGCTTATCACTCATCAACTTCACAAAATCAAGGAGGGCCGGTGTTGCTTTAGCATAACCTCCATGATGATAAGATGCATCGAGGTGCCAGTTTCCATAAAGAGTGTTGGAATATTTTTGTAATAATTTTTCTATTTCATCTTTTAAGAAGTCTCCACCCTTGAGTACCGGGAATCCGATAACTTCTTTCTTGCCTTCAAGACCTGCAATTATTCCTGCTATAGTTCCACCGGTGCCGACAGGTAGACAGAGATAATCGAAATCAATTTCCTCTAATAATTGTTTTCCAAATTCAGCGCAACCCTTTACGGCAAACTCGTTTGTACCTCCTTCAGGAATCAGGTAAAAATCACCAAACTTGTTATGAAGCTCTTGAATAAATGCGGGATTGTCTTTTTCACGATACTGTGTTCTTGAAATATAATGAAGCTGCATGCCGCAATGCTGAGCAAAGGCAAGTGTTTTGTTTAATGGCAATGTTTCTTCACCTCGAATAATGCCAACAGATTTAAAACCTGTTTCATGAGAAGCCGCGGCAGTTGCATAAATATGATTAGAGTAAGCGCCACCAAAAGTTAATAAGGTTTTCTTTTCTCGCCGTGCAGCTTCTTCTAAATTATATTTTAGTTTCCACCACTTGTTGCCTGAAATAGCAGGATGATTTAGATCTTCTCGTTTACAAAGTAATTGTACGCCCGCATCATCAAGGAGCTCATTGCGAAGTTGCAGGATCGGTGTTGGTTGATACGAAAGCAAGATGTTAGTATAAATAGCATGAAAGTTAATTGGAATTTTTAGACAGACGAAACCGTTCTGCGTTTAATTAGCAGAGACATTCATACACTGGTTTTTGCTCATGGAAGAGGATTACTTCAAAGGTCGAGGCGCACAAATTAAATCAGAAAATAAATTTCTGAAAGCGCAATATGTTACTGACCATGTTGAGGGTCTTGACGCGCCTTTGATGTCTGCACCAACAACTCAGGTTTTTTATGAGAATGCCAAGAAGGTAGTTAATAAAGTTACGAGTCCTGATCTTGGCATGGGTTATTCACTCAACCCATACCAGGGATGCGAACATGGTTGTATTTATTGTTATGCCAGAAACACGCACGAGTATTGGGGCTTTAGTGCCGGCCTTGATTTTGAAAGTAAGATTATCGTTAAAAAGAATGCGCCATCACTGCTTGAGAAATTTATTTTACATCCTGATTGGAATGCAGTGCCGATTAGTGTTTCCGGTAATACCGATTGTTATCAGCCATTGGAAAGAAAACTTGAGATCACAAGAGGTTTGCTAAAAGTGTTTGCGCAATACCGACATCCTGTTGGAATGATTACCAAGAACAGTTTGATCTTACGCGATCTTGATTTACTCAAAGATCTGGCATCTGATAATCTGATTCATGTTTATATCTCGATAACAACTTTAGATGAAGATTTGCGAAGAGTTATGGAGCCACGCACTGCCAGTGCTATGAAAAGACTTCAAACTGTTGAAGCTTTAGCAAAGGCGGGTGTTCCTGTTGGCATTATGAATGCACCCATCATTCCAGGACTTAATCATCATGAGATACCACAGATATTAAAAGCAGCTTCTGAGCATGGAGCTCAGAATGTAGGAATGACTGTTGTGCGGCTGAACGGTTCTATTGGCAAAATATTTGAAGACTGGCTTCGCAAGAATTTTCCAGATCGTTTTGATAAAGTATGGAATCAAATCTGCTCACTACACGGTGGTAATGTAAATGATTCACAATTCGGAAGACGCATGAGTGGTGAAGGTGAGTACGCCGATATTATTCATCAACTCTTCAGAACGTCAAAGAAGAAATATTTCGGAGACAAAAAATTGCCACCCATGGATCTGACAAAATTCAGAAAGGGTGGCAACTTGAGTTTGTTTTAGGCAAGATTATTTGCCAGCAAATTGTTTGTAGAATGAAACGATAGTTTCTATCCCTAACAAGAAATTCTTTACACCATAATGTTCATTAGGTGAGTGAATGGCATCACTATCCAATCCGAAGCCCATTAGAACAGTATCAAGACCAAGTTCTTTTTTAAACAACGCAACAATAGGAATACTTCCACCATCACGTGTAGGTATTGGTGTTTTGCCCCATACTTCTTCGAATGCTTTGCTGGCTGCATTAAAAGCTTTTGAGTTTGTTGGTGTTACAGCTGGTTCGCCACCATGATGAGCAGTAACTTTAACCTTAACATAAGCGGGAGCAATAGATTGAAAGTGCTTGGTGAAGAGTTGTGTTATTTCTGAACTGATTTGATTAGGAACTAAACGCATGGAGATCTTAGCAGATGCCTTAGATGGCAACACAGTCTTTGCACCTTCACCGGTATAACCACCCCAAATTCCATTAACATCTAACGTTGGTCTGGTCCCAGTTCGTTCAATCGTACTATAACCTTTTTCTCCTTTGATCTCATTAATGTCGAGATCTTTTTTGTATTCATTCAAATCGAATGGTGCTTTATTCAATGCTTCACGTTCAGCATTGGTAAGTTCAGCGACCTTATCATAAAAACCAGGAATAGCAACTCTTCCATTCTCATCATGCAGTGATGAAATCATGGCACAAAGAGTATTAATAGGATTGGCAACGGCGCCACCATATACACCAGAATGTAAATCACGATTTGGTCCTGTAACTTCAACTTCCATATAACTGAGTCCACGCAGACCAACTGTTATTGAGGGATGCTCAAGAGAAATCAGTGCCGTATCTGAAATTAAAATAACATCAGCTTTTAATTTTTCTTTATTCTCTTTTACAAATGTTCCAAGATTATCCGAACCAACTTCTTCTTCACCTTCAACCATGAACTTAACGTTGCATGGAAGTGTGTTGAGCTTCATCATGGTTTCGAAAGCTTTCACGTGCATGTAGACTTGTCCTTTGTCGTCACAAGATCCACGTGCAAAAATCTTATCGTCTTTTATAACAGGTTCAAATGGAGGTGAGGTCCAAAGATTTAATGGATCGGCTGGTTGAACATCGTAATGTCCATAGACCAATACAGTAGGCAACGAAGCGTTTATTATTTTTTGAGCATATACAATAGGATGTCCTTTTGTCTCACAGATTTCAACAGAATCAACCCCTGCACTTTGAAATTTTTCTTTAAGGAATTCAGCAGCTTTGCGCACATCACCTTTATGCCGACTGTCGGCACTTACCGATGGAATACGAAGCCAATCAAATAATTCAGTAAGGAAACGATCTTTGTTCGTTGCAATGTATTGCTTTGTCATGTGGGTAATAAATTATGATGATTAATTAAATACGTTGAATGGATCTAGAATCCATCATCTTCTTTCTTCTTCTCAGGTTCTTTCTCTTTTGGTTTCTGATCAGTTATAGCACCTTCTTTACCTTTTTCTTTTGCCTTCTCCGGAATAACAGTAGGCTCTCTTCTTTCTCCTGTAGCAGCGGCAGGGTCACTTAAATCATAAGGAACATCTATGCCATAATAATTTTTTCTGAATCGGTTAATGAATGTGAGTGTCTCCTCATCACTTCCAGGAACAAACGCAACTTCACCAACTTTGGCTTTTCCTGAATTTGTTTTCTTGGCAATAACTGTATTAAAATTATCGTCTGAAGAGTAGACTAATAATCGGTTATCTTCGTAACCAAAATAATACCATGCTTCAGGAGATGCTTTAATGAAAACATTAAATACAGGAGCACCGTCTTCATTCTTTTTAATTTCCAGGAATCCTTCAAAACCACCGTTGATATCGTTTCTTCCAATGTTAGACAAGCCGATATTTCCTTCACTGTAGAAAGCCTTATATTTAGGTGACCACTTTAAACTTACATTAGAAAACACAAGTGGTTTTGCTGTTGCCTGAATTGTACCAAGAGAAACATAGCCAACAGAACTTTTTTGTTCGTAATCTTTGGCAGCTCGCTCGCCAATGATATCAGCAATTTTATAGAGTAATTCAGTCTGATCTCCCAGACCTTCTGACACACCTTCATTTTTTATAACATCTTGTATAGTACGCGCCATCAAATCAAAAGCCTGTGCAGGAACATTTGAATCAACCATGATAAATGAATTCATGTGAAGTTCATTGGTCTGCATATTACCAGAGCCAAGCATGGTTGATGTAATGTTGAAATCTTTATTGCCGTTGAAAATTTTAACCGGACCTTCAAACTTCACCTGCATGTTTTCATCATTGTAAGAGAACACTTTACCAGAAAGTTTATTACCGGCTGCCTTTTCACGATCTTCTATCTTATACTCTTTTGAGTTTGTGTCATAATAGAGTGAGCCACTAGGTTCATAAAAATTTTCATCTTCCTCATTACGCTTATCATTTAAGAAAGTAATGTATAGCTCATTGTCCGTTGAAGAGAAATGAAGACCGGCATTTGCTTTTTTACCCTCTTCAGTAACAGCATTATCAAAATCAATGATAACATCTGTCTCATCACCACTTTGATTATATTGAATCCATGTGTTGTAATTTTTTATTTTTTTGATATCCAGCTTCACAAAGCCAGTCAATTTCAAAGCAGGTTTTGTGGCGTACATAGTCAGATCGCCCTTGTAAAACATACCAGCACCTAACACCACTTTTTCTTTATCTATAACTGTACCTTTGGCAACAGTTTGCATGGAAGCGATAGATTTTTTTCGGTTAGATCTTTTGCTGCCTTCCTCCTGAACAATTGGTTCCAGGTGGAAGTCAGTCATTTTAATAGCGAATGTATCTTTTAGGAAGTTCACATACTGATACGTAGCATAACCACTAAATTCTTTACGTGATACAATGTCTACAACACCCTCTGTCAAGCGGTGATATCCGTTAAGCGTATCAAGAATGATTGTTGTGTTTTTCAGCGTTCCAATTTTGGCGTTCTCCAAAATCAACACTTCATTATTTTCAGGAGTTATTTTAGCATCGGCTACGATAATGTAAGGAATGCCACTAACCTTGAGTTCCTGTTTTTTCAAATCGTATTCTGCTTTCTCAGCATTGAAGCGAAGTGAATCGAGATCTTTTCGGGTAGTATAGAAATAGGAATTTTCAATAGGCACATCTTTATCCTTAGTCATGGTAATGATCTGCGTGTTCAAATCCCATCTCATCTTTGGAATAGATGTCTTGAATTGTGCGAAAGGAAAATCGATCGCAGCCTCACCAGCAACTTCAGGACTAATGTCTGCATAGTTCTGTTCAAGATTGAACTTCAATCGAATATCATTACCTGAGAGCAAAGGTTTTTCAGGATCAGGACTTCTTACTTTATACTTGGCATGGCGCGCAGAGAATTCTTTCGCAGAAAAATTCATCTTTCGTGAGATAAGCTCTGTGCCTCGTGTATCAAGTTTACCAAAAGCAGAAACACCAGATTTTGATATTACGACGGTACCCTTAAGCTGTGCTGTTGAATCATAGAAATTAAAAGGGGCCTTGGTATTTGTAAGCTTCATCTGATCTTGCTTAGGATACCATTTCATTTCATAATCAGGCAATGATGCTTGTGGAAATTTAACATTGCCAAACTGAACCTCACTTATTTTGGCGCGTTCGCCTTTGCTTATAACGGAATCGGGGTAGAACACAAATTCATGAGAGCTTACACGAGCACCGTAGTTTTCGATATCACCATAACCTGTTAACCCATGATTATCCATGTTGAGTGTGCCATGCATTTTTGCTTCACCTTTATAAAGTTGATACCCTCCTCTTGGTATGGCATGTTCAAAGCCAAG
>DATJHZ010000424.1:0-48096 GCA_035493595.1 Cyclobacteriaceae bacterium
TGGAGGTCAACTTCCAAGATAAACCCGTTAGCCTCCGCCCATTTTTTTCGGATGGACAGGATCCTAAAAAAGGGTATTGAGATTTTTGCTAGTGAGGATAATTTTAAAAAGTGGGTGAACGCTCGTAATATAAGCCTTGCCAGCCTACCCCGAGATTTATTACTTGATCCTATTGGAATTGAATTGGTTGAAGAGGCGTTAGATGCGCTGCACTTCGGTAATGTAATATAGCTGGACTGCAACGCGTCCAAAACCAAGGACTACTTCTCGCTCTCGGGCTTAGGCTTCGGGATCATAGATCTGGGAGGTGCGTTTTCTAGTTTGACGTGGCTCACATCTCCTATTTTTGGTAAGTTCTTTACCGCGAGGTTCATCGCTATTTTTAGGCGGGCGATTTCTTCGAGTTTGGATTTTTGTTTTTCGTCCCGATTCATTTACTAAAGGTACGAATTTTGTGACCATGGACATGACTGTGACTTTCGAAATTCTTCCAAAAATATTTTGATTCAAATCAGAAAGCCTCTCACCTCAGTCTGATAAGTTTTAACGTCTTTATAATCCCCCCAGTCGTAGATCAACCGGGACGCCACTATTTCACTCTCATTACATTTTACATCTTTCTAAATTCGAACTTTAAAACTATCCCGATTATTCGGGACACTATTCGGGATTTTGATAGAAAACTTGCTCTTTAAAATTCAGGACAAAAATTCTCAAATGTTGGGAAATGGAAGGGTTCTCTGAGATTCTTGTAGCACATTTTAATTCTATTTTTTCGCCCGTTTTTTCCGGATTAACACATTTTTAACTAGCCGATAGAAACTTGTCATTCGACCCAGAAAAATGCCTATTTCCATTACTATTTCGAAGAAAATAGAAACGTTAGACTTGCGATTTGTTTGGTACATAATTAAATGACTCAACCAAATTAGAAACGTCCTTTTAATTTGTCCAGGGGTTAGTAAAGGGTGTCCCCGTTAACGTCAAACACCCCTATCGTACGAGATTTTCAGTAAAAAGACTCAGCTGACTAGGAGGTTTATAGGCTTTAAATTTCTTAACAGATTGCATTGCAATAGTAAAACTCGAAGTCTTAGTCTTGATTTCCTGAAGTAGCGAATAGTCGCTCAGTCCATGAATCTGGCAAAAGGTTATTATGTCTTCGGGTGAATTCCGTTCAATAAATCTGCGTTTCTCGGTAAAATCCTTGAACTCGTTGAGCAATCGCTCGTCACCCCATCTTTCAACCTTATCATAATAGGAACGTTCAAATCTTAGTACAATGCCGCATGGAAAAGTTATCCGTTTAATCAAATTCATAAAACTGGACAACTTTACGTCCGTCCTTATGTTTTGTAAATTTTCAAATACAATGAGAATCTTTTTCCCTTTCAGATCTTGTTTAACACGATCCCCTAGAACTCTGAAAATATCAAAAATCGTCGGATGAATGTATTTGAAATTATTAAATCGAATAGTCATCAATTGTTTCAGCATTGTTAATCCTAGTTCCTTGTTCTTTGAATCTTTTGATATCTTAACAAAAACAATTCGTACATCAGAATTGTGCCTGCTAAAATATCGCAATGAATGTTTAAACCCAGTGCCGGAATAGTCACACAACGCAATGATACATTTTTCTTTGACAGCGATACGGAAGCTATCAAGATACTTCCTTTGGCCATCTGTACTCCAAATATCCATAGTTCAAAATGTGTCTATTATATCTATGCCATGTTGCGTCAAAATATTCCGACTTTTAGTTTTTCTTCTTGATTTATTCGCATGGAACAGCACCGGCTCTTCTTTTTGAGTAGTCAAATTCATTTCCCCTGCGATATCTTGCTCAATACTCATCTCCTTTTTCATTTGCGCTAACTTTGTGTATTTCTGAATATCTCTACCTTTTACAGCAGATATAACCGTCGCCTCCATCAAGCTCAGCTCCTTTTCAAACAAAGAAAGAAGGTTTGCTGTTTCCTTATTAAAATTTGCTACCCAAGCTTTATCCTCTTCTGTTCTGTCAAACAACGCTGATGGGACAATTTTAAAAAGTGGTACAGTAGCAATTACATCAAACGAATCTTTTCTATAAATAAAGAGCTCTATGAGTTTACTCGACAGATATGCGTCGACTTCGACACCATTGAAATTGTTAATAAAATCAAAATCTCTTTTATAAAAAATTAACAATTGGCCATCTTGTTTCAGAACGGCAGCTCCTGCCCTGATAGTTACGCTATGATGCTCTGTAAACAATGTATTGACAACTTCTTTGGTGACGGTAGCTAGCGGGTTCCAATCGTAAGTATCAAAGCGATTTTCAGGTGTACTAAGATTTTCTTGGGTAGGAGAAATATAATCTTTGTTATAGTGTATTTTAATTAGTTTTCTAAGCTCAAGCACCACATCAAATTTTTCTGGTAAATTCTTTCGTAAGTGAATAATAAACTCCTTAAAAGGATGAGAATGATTTCGTTTTGCTCGGAGAGATGGCCCAATATAGATTATCATCGATCCCATCATTTTTTGTTGATAAATATTAAAGAATAACTCCAACCTGCTCTTGCGGTTGGGATTAGAAGAAATCGTTATTCCCCTACCCTCTTCTAGTCCGTATCTGCGAAATAAATTCATTAATGCTTTGTTTTTCCGAAGTATGCGATACGTAAATTTATCTACTACAATTTCTCTTGAAATTGCATTCTTCGTTCTTTTAAAATAACGTTCAAAAGCCGTCATCAGAACATCATAGTTTTCAGAATCTCCAATATCTTCTGCAATTACATAGTCGCTGAAATCATCTAGTATCATGACTCCAACAATCCGATCTGGCTTTTTGGTGACAGCGTTTTTGTATTCAACTTGAAATACATATGCATCAACGTATATTTTCACTAATGGCGCTGAGGCTCTTAAAAATGCTAGCATACCGGTAACTTTCCGTCTGAACTCCAGTGGATTTGATTTTGCATAGTTTCTCAAGTTATTGGCTTTCGGTTCTTTTAGAAAGGAAGCTATTTTTGAGCGAGATAAAGAATATATTCCGTATACCTTAGCATTAGGCATTGTCTCGATGATATGATCCAAATCTTCCTTCACAGAGTAGGCAGATTTGTGAGTTAGTATATTGATATCAAGAAGAATCAGAACGTTTTTCATTAGCTCAGTTATCTCGTGATTATTCGAAGGTTGATTATAAAGACCATGTATAATGGCATCTGGTAGTCGATTTCGCTTTCGCCGCAAATACTTTCGAAAAGACTCGAATGTGGTTGTGGGAATTGGAATACCATAACTATTCTCGCAAAGATGATCGTAGATAAATCGAAGTTTATTAATGTCATTGGAATAACGTTCAACCAATACAAGCAATGCATGAAGCATTGATAATTCAATTACTTTTTTTTCAGATAAGTAATCTTTAGCGGCATATATATCTTGATAATCTCTATAGTCCTCGCGTTGACCATGACGTCCCTGAAATAGGTGCTCTAGACAAGAAAGAAAATACCGTTCGAAGTTATGTTCAATTACAGTGGTCTGATAATTCGAATGAAAAAGATACTGTGAAATCGACTCACAGACTGTTGGCGGAAATTTCGTTGCAATTGTGGAAGGTGCGGAACTTACTGGAAAAAATTTGGTTCCCTCGTTGTTGCAAGTTGTTTTTCCACTAAGAAGCTTAGGGAGCTTGGAATTATACAGCAATTCATTTTTGTCCTTCTTGAAGATTCTAGTAATCAAGATTCTTTCCATTTTGGTATAAAATATCATCATATCTATGTATTGGGATTAAAGTTGGTTCTGATTAATGCACTAGTGAATCCTGTTCGATTATACCATTGATAAGACTGATAGAAATCCTTGAAAGATTCCGTGCGTAACTCGGTGAGGATGTTTTCAGTTTCTAAGATTGAGTGAACAGCTTTGAAATAGCTTAGATCTTCATTCATCCCTTTAAGATTTAAAAGAATCCCTAAAGTCACAGACTTTATTCTGATCGTCTCCGGATCAACAAAATGGTCCACGAATTCATGTCTATGCGCATCCGCGTTTTCAACGGAGTTATTGACGTCCATTTGAGCAAGACGCATTTCTGCGCGACCTTCATTTTCATATTCTATAATTTTATCTTGGCGATTGTCGTCTTTTATGTTTTGGTGAATTCTAATCCCACAATCCAAGCAAATTTCTCTAGGTATTGATGAAATTTCCACAAACTCTACTCCATTGATCGTTTTCTTTCGTACAATGGCAAGGTCCAGGCCATCGGTTAAAACCTCTAACAGTAACGTTGATATAAATGTCGTACCATTAATTTCTTTATGGTTGAGTCCAATTATTTGATTTAATATTTTATCCATCTTGAGTATGTTTTGTTTTAGTTTACATGGTCGTTAAAACACGACCATTCTGGTTGTTAATAATTTTTTCACATTGTTAATAAAAGACATAGGATATTCTTTCTCACGCCTGGTGATAGCTGAATTGGAACTTAAATGATTGGAGCTAGGTAGAGAAAGCGTTCAAGTATGCTTTCATAAAAAATCCCTATTATTTTAAAAAATGCGCGTCATCAACATTGTCTCATGATTTTGTTTCAAGGAGTTCGAAGTTGCATTCTTTGACCATTGAACATTCCCTCATTTGTTTGTTCGTAAGCCCATGGAATTGTACACTTTCAAAATCAGTCGAAATAATGATGACACCAGGATAGGTTTTGGCAAGATGCTCGATATTTTTGTTGAAATTATCGATATCAGATTGTGTGAGTATCAGGATTTTTTTGAGGTGTGCATTGACTGATCTTTTCAAATGGCGCCCGTGATATCGAACGCTATCTCGATTTATCAGGTATTCCCATGATTGAAACCGCTGTATAAGATACAAATTGGCTTCAGATACGTGCTTGACTTTTTTTCTCATAGATCTAGAATTATGTTGTAACTTTTTAGTTTTGATTCATAAACGTCCTGTATAATCTCTAGGAGCGAATCTTCGTCCTGAAGAATCGTCATATAGCAATGTGATTTGTTAATCGTGTCATCAATTTTGTTTCTGATACGCATAATTCATTTTTAATTTTCTTGGTCAGAGAACTGTTCGTCATTTGAGTAGTGGCCAGGGTTGCTTAATGTGTGTTTCATGAGAGTATTTGTAAGTTGAAAAAAGACAGTAAAATGCCAGGCCTCTTACAGAGGCATTTAAAAAATAAATGTGATAAAGGAGTTAGAAAATTCTAATCGCTGGATAATAAATTAAAAAATGGCCCAGCTAGAAAATTAACAGAGACTGTTGAGTAAATTCTGACATATGAATTGTCAGTCATAGAAAATCAATACACGTTCAAAAGTCCATGCCAGCTTAAGAGCAGCTAACATATTTGCGTGGCGAATCGTTGTGCGTTCAATCGCCTTTGATATTGAGACGAGCAATATGATTTTTGCTTTCGCCTTATGTAATTGATTTTGCAGTGTAGTCTTCATTTTGAAACATTGTTATCACTTGTCGAGGCAATCTTTAAAAAAGCAATTGTCGACGAGGGGGTTGGGTAAGAGGTTATATTACTGGTATAACACCGAAGTGAAGTAAACTCAACAGAAGTAGCTAGGTTGATTTCGTTGCTGGTTTCCATAGAATTAGTTTAAAAATGATGAGAGAAAAATTCATTCGAATTCCTTGCTACCTACCGATTTACATTGTTATCATTGTTCTAATATCCGAATTATCAGTAACCAGGCCATGAATCCAATTGTCTACATTTGTACACAAATATACACGTTTGTGCACAATAAATGTAATTCTAATGTAAGATTTCTTAAGCTTTTCTGATAAAAGGTCATTTTTTTACTTTTTAAGTTGAATTAGATTTGGTCATTATTATGGAAACTTTAGGAAATTTGATACAGGCTGAACGTGAAAAGAAAGGTTACACTATCAGATTTTTGGCCAAGAAGGCAAATATCAGCGGTTCTCAGTTGAATAAATACGAGTCCGATGGCGTAAAGAAATACAAACCTCAGATTCTTACCAGCATCTCGAAGGCTTTAGATTTGCCCCCGAACTATTTTCAGCAATTGAGTAACTCCGAGGAAAATAGTAGTGTTATTTCAGATGAACGACTATTCATGATTTTCGACGAGGTTACAAAACTGCAACTGTCGGACGAAGAAAAGTCGACAATTGCTGGTGTATTAGAATTGGTTAAACGAAGTCATATGGTTGATCAGGTTAAATCGCTACTCCTTTGATGTGATTATTGTCATGATAGAGCTGAGGGCAACATGCTATTATTATTTAGAAGAGATTTCTTTAGCATCGGTAAATTACCTTCACTCCGTTTTAATGCCAACAGCATGTACATCATAGTCAACTGTCAAGCTAGCCTCGTCCTTAGCCAATTCCTTTGACCTGGCTTTTTAGTCAGCTTCTGAAGAGAAAAGATTGACTCAATGTGGCGGGCAATGGTGTTGTGCTTATTTCCAGGTAAAATGTTAAACAAACAATGTGCTATTTAAACAACATTGTCAAGTCCGCACCGTGATTTTAAAACACCTGCTATTTAAAAAAATTGAAGACGACCTCCAGAACACCGAAGCTCAGTCCTTAAGCATCTTTTACGAGGCCATCAGGAACCGTCTCCCACGTATTACACTTACGTCTAACCATTCTAACAAAAATTCTAAATGCTTGATGGCTGTTAAATGGTTGATTTGGGAAAACTTCTTTAATAGTTTGCTCAAGAGCTTTTCTAATGTCAGAATCTAAATGATCTATCACATCTTCAATTTTTACTTGTGCCATAAAATGCGCGGGTTGAACACTTTACTAATATAATGAATTTATCGCGAGCCGATACTTACCTGAAAGGATTCTAAGTTGGAACTAGAAGTTTGATATAGTCCACAAGTAATTTGCATCCAGTACTTAGGTCCCCCCTCCTATTTTTTAATAGGTCAAACAAACTTATTACATACTTCTCAGAGTTGTAATGCTTTTGATAAGATTCTTAATTTTTTCCGATGCTTAGATTTGCTCTGATTTCCTATAATAAATTATTACTTGGATAATGGTCAGACTAGATATTTAAATGTATTGTCTTTCTCTGTGTATGTCGTTAAAGTAAGTGCGTTTGTCTGCATTTATTTATTTACCAAGTAGAGCTCTTGTAATATGCACCGTGAAAAACAGTTTCAGGGTTCTATTTCAACTCAGTTTCAAGAGAGTGATAATAAGCGATTTGAGAATACTGAATCGCAGACATCATTGGTTTGTCTCCGCTGTATTGATAATTGGGTGCGTACATCCATCAATATGTCAACGTTATTTTTCAATAGGAATAAACAGTCAGAACAGAGGGTACTTGCTTACGACTTCCAGAGGTGAGTCGCCCAATCTTCCGCTCATTATTATCCTCCATTCAAATGGATCCAGCGCGATGCGGACATTTCGTTCTGAATCAACATGGAAGAACTTGTCCAGGTCGGCTGTGCTTGTGTTTCCTCTGTCGACGAATGGAAAATGGATATGCCAGGATAGTACGGACTTTTACGAGAATCGAAGATTCCTATCTGACCTGATTGACCAGGTCTACCTCAATTATCATGTTGATCGTAACAAGGTTTACATGGTCGCTTATAGTGAGTCTTATTGCGTCATACATGACTTCCATAAAAATCATCCCGAAAAAGTTAATAATGCCTTTGAGTATTTACAAAAGTATGATAACGATGACAATGATATTGTAGCAGCAACTGATCAGTTGATACCGATGGAATCTGAAAAAGATTTGGGATACCAACTGTGGCGAAAGGTTAAGATCGACGAGCCAAGTGAAGAAGCGAAGATTGACTCAATCAAAAGAAACAGATGGGAGAAGCGAACAACGATAGATCTGCAAGCCTCCCGATTTATAATGCTTCCTGCGGTAAAGACAGGTATCGATGACAAGACCTATATGGATATCAGTGATGTAAAACGTCTCTATACTCTTGAAATGACAAAGTGGATGAACGATTCCATGGCCTGGTTTATTGACGTAAGCTGGCTTAAGATTCCTAAAAAACAAGAAGTCTCATTTGATTTTAATGGAACCAACGTGAATATAAAGGGTGAAGGCGGGGGTGGCACTATTGTGCCAATAGCGGTGGGTTTTAAATATGCTATTCATCGGAATGTGTTTCGGCCTTATTTCCAACTAGGCACTGGGCCTCTATATATGTTTATCATAGGAGGAAAATTCGGAGCAAATAGCACTACGCTGGATCCTTCTTCCATTCGAAATCATCTTAAAAGTGAGTCACGTCTGGTCATGCATTTTTCCTTGGGAACCGGATACGAGTGGCGGCTCGGAAAGCGAGTTTACAATAAAGGCGACGTAAAATATTTACACTCGGGACGCTTTGATTCGGCAGGACAAGTGAATGCAATCAAAGGATTTTCCATAGGGTTTGGCTTCGGATATATCCTTGGAATAAATAAACATTTGACCACTTTATAACTTAAACCATAAACTCGATTACATGCAAAAAAAACAACTGGTCATTTTAGTCTTGTTATTTTTTATACTTCAAGGAAAAAGTTACGCACAATCAAAGGTAACTCTTAGCGGATATGTAAAAGATAAATCCAATGGAGAGGTCTTAATTGGGGCTACTGTTTACGTAAAAGAAATTTCTGCAGGTGCATCTACCAATGTATATGGATTTTATTCACTTACAATCCCTCCAGGCAATTATACCTTTGACATTAGTTACGTCGGATATCAAACACATAGACAACAACTTCAATTGACAAAGAACCTACAACTGGATGTTGATTTGAATAGTGAGTCTTCCCAATTACAGGAAATTGTTATTGTTGCTGATGAAGAACACGATAAGGTTCAATCACTTGAGATGAGTACGACCAAGTTGGATATCAAAACTATAATGAAGATGCCTGCATTTCTGGGTGAGGCTGATATCATTAAGAGTCTGCAAATGACACCTGGGGTAAGTACAGTTGGAGAAGGAGCATCTGGTTTTAATGTGCGCGGAGGTAGTGTAGGACAAAACCTTTTATTACTGGATGAAGCGCCCGTCTTTAACTCTTCTCACATGTTGGGTTTCTTTTCAGCTTTCAATCCCGATGCAGTGAAGGATGTAAAGCTTTATAAGGGTGGAATTCCAGCACGTTATGGAGGGCGGCTATCTTCTTTACTTGACATCCGCATGAAAGAAGGAAACAACAAGGAGACTCATGTGCAGGGAGGGATTGGTACAGTTTTTAGTCGCATTGCTGTAGAGTCCCCTATCGTCAAAGACAAAGGTTCCTTTATTATTGCAGGCAGGAGGTCATACATTGATGTTCTTGCAGCACCGATACTCAATAATTTCTCACTGAATTTTTATGATCTCACTGCAAAGGCAAACTATAAGCTTAATGATAAAAACAAAGTCTACCTCTCAGGATATTTAGGTCGTGATAATTTTGGTTTCGCAAAAGGTCAAGGGTTAAGCTGGGGAAGCCAAACAGGAACGTTTCGATGGAATCATCTTTTTAATCAAAAGCTATTCAGTAACCTTTCAGTGATCTATAGTAAGTATGATTACAAACTTAAATTTGGAGATAATGCAAATGATCGGTTGAATTGGAAATCTTATATAAACAACTTTATTGTAAAGTCAGAATTCAGCTATTTCATCAATAGCAATAATGAATTGAATTTTGGAGGTGAACTGATCAGTTACACCTTCGATCCCGCCAATACTTCCGGAAAATCCGGCGGAGAAGAATTTAATAACAAGATTAGCAAGAAGTACGGTGGAGAAGCTGCAGCATTTGTCAGTAATACAGCCCATATCAGTAAAGCAATATCCGTAGAATATGGTGTCAGGTTGTCCAACTTTCGATATATGGGGCCTGGACCAGCTTATACATTCAATGATACGATTCGTGGTAAAAGACGCTCTGTCGTGAGTGAGCGTGACTACAAACGCGGTGAAACTATCGCTAGCTATACCAATTGGGAACCCCGATTGTCCATGAATTTTAAGATCAATAATGATGAAGCCATTAAAGCGAGCTATAACCGTACGGTACAATATGTACATTTGGTTTCCAATACAGTGGCATCCAATCCGTTGGACCTATGGACACCGAGTTCTAACAATATAAGACCACAGGTTGGTGATCAATATGCGCTAGGTTATTTCAGAAATCTTAGCAACAATAAATGGGAAGCTTCGGTTGAAGGATACTACCGGGCACTAGATAATCAAGTCGACTACATCAATGGTGCGGAGTTATTACAGAATAAGTATCTGGAAGGTGATTTACTTAGTGGAAAAGGTAGAGCTTATGGCTTAGAATTTTATTTGCAACGGAAAACAGGAAGACTTAACGGATGGTTGAGCTACACCTTGAGTCGAACCGAATTGAAAATCGATGGCATCAACCGAGGCGAATGGTATCCTGCTTTATATGACCAGACACATAATTTCAAGCTTGCAGCATTTTATGAAATCAACAAGCGTTGGTCGGTTTCATCCAATTTTGTATTCACTACCGGAACGCCTACAACAACTCCAACAAGTAAGTATTACGTTCAGGGAATAGCGGTACCTCACAATGCAAATGAATCTAAGAATAATTATCGTCTCACTAACTACAATCGACTGGATCTTGCTTTCAGACTTGAAGGCAAAGAAATAAAGCGAAATGGCAAACCAAAGAAGAGAAGAGATTATTGGGTATTCTCTGTGTACAACCTGTACGCGAGACGCAATGCGTTCGTAGTAGACTTCAAACAAACTGATAAGCGTTTTAGCACTGGGCAGGTAATTGAAACCGAAGCCGTTCGTTCCTCCATACTAGGCTCCATTGTTCCAGCCATATCCTATAATTACAAATTCTAACAAATATGAAATATTTCACTCTATATAGCCTCGTTATAATGGCCTGTCTCTTCATATTGGCTTGTGAAGATGTTATTGATCCTAAATTGGAGAAAGCTGATCCAATTATGACAGTTGATGCTTGGCTTGTTTCCAAACCAGGGGAACAACTAATACAGCTTACCTGGTCAGTTGCATACGATGATAACGATGAATATCCTCCTGGAGTAAAGGGTGCTACCGTCAGCGTCCTTGATAATGAAGGAAAGATGTATGAGTTCATTGAAGATTCGCAAAAGATAAATGGAACGTATGTCTGGAAACCTGTTGGCAGCGAAGTATTCGGAAAAATAGGAAACACATATACTCTTACTATCAACTATAATGGCGAAACGTTTTCGGCAACTTCAAAAATTAATCCAGTGCCAGCAGTGGATAGTATTGCTTTTGAGTATGTAAATGATGATCCAATGTTTGCTGAGGGATACCGCGCTGAGTTTTGGGGTAATGACCTGACAGGTGAAGGCAATACGTATTGGATTAAAACATATAAAAACGGTACGTTACTAAACAAGCCAAGTGAAATTAATATCGCCTACGATGCCGGCATATCTACAAATACACAAAATGATGGAAAGGTATTTCTTCCCCCTATTCGATTAGCGATCAACCCCAACGATGTTGATGATAATGATAAACGCTTGCCTGCTTACCGGTCAGGGGATTCCGTGTATGTTGAAATCAATTCTATAACGCTTAGCGCGTATAACTATCTTAATGAAGTGATTACCAACACGAATCGACAAACTGGCGTTGGGAGTTTGTTTTCAACCGCGATGAGTAATGTATCGACTAACGTGACAAACAATGACACAAAGGGAAGTCCTGTTGTTGGATTTTTTAACACGGCCGCAGCAAGTGGAAAGGGGAAAAAATTTGTTAAATAAATATTGCACAACACTGTGAGTCTCTTTGATACATCCAAGCACCAGTCTAAAGTTGACCAACTGAATCACTTAATTTGCATCCAGGAAATTTTGGTATTCTTCAAAAGGAATGGGTTAGTCAACGCAGCACAATTTTTGGAGAAATGGAATAGCTACGAGAATTCAATTAGAAAAATTATCCAGCGTTGACAAATGGATGGTTGCAAAGAAAGAATTGGTCAAAAAAATTTGCAACCATCCAAGACAAGGCAATTAATATGTCAAGCGACCTTCGATTAATGTTTTATTGAATATCTCCCGATAATGACTTCCTATAGGTATATGCTTATCTTTCACCACAACAGTGCCATTGCGAAAGGAAACAATTTTATCGACTGCAATCATGTATGATTTATGTATGCGTAAAAAATTGGTTGAGAGTAATTCCTCCATAGCTTTGAATGTCGTGATGGTAAGAATTGGCCTAGCCTGATCGGTATAAATTTTTAAGTAATCTTTATACCCTTCAATATAATAGATGTTTTTAAAATGTAGCTTGATAACATTGTGCTCGGATTTCACAAAAATAAAATCATATTTATTCGGCTTCCCCACTATCTGTGCGGATGCACGTTCGGCGGCTATAAGAAATCTCTCAAACGAAAATGGCTTCAGTAAAAAATCGACTGCATAATTATCAAATGCTTCGACCGCCTTATCTGCCTTAGAAGATATGAAAACTGTTTTTGGAGGTGTATGCAGTCTTTTGATAAAATCCATCCCATTGATAGAAGCTGAGTTATCTGCGTCTATAAAAATCAGTTCTACGTCTCCGCTTTTTATTATACTCAATGCCTCAGTAGGATCCGTAAAAGTACTCATAAGCTTCAGGTATGGAATTTTGCCTATGTGAGTTTCCAGATCAGCACAGTTATCACCAATAACTATCGTTTTTATTTTCATGATATGTTATTAGTTATTTCTAATTTTTTCACTCAGTTCATGAATGCAATCTATCAAGCGACGCAGAATCAATAATAAGCACATACCCAGGAAATCAAAATTTAGTGTGTGCACCATAGTAAAAGGCATAGTAGTATATGGATTAAGTGAAATAGGTTTACTCGAATTTCTTATCGTGATCGATTATTTTTCCGTCAGCAAACTCAATAGTTCGATCGCTTGCTTTAGCAAAGTCTGTATCGTGGGTTACCGCTATAATGGTCTGACTGTAGTCATGGGCGATTTGCTTAAAAATATCGAACACAATCTGTGTGTTTTTGCTATCGAGGTTCCCGGTAGGTTCATCGCACATGATGATCTGTGGATCGTTGATCAATGCCCGTGCGATCGATACACGTTGCTGCTGACCCCCACTAAGTTTTGAAGCAGGCTTCATTGCCTGGTCTTTCAAACCCAACATTTCAAGTTTTTGATATGCCCGCTGTTCAACCTCAGCGTATGTATATTTTTTCAACTTGAGTGCAGGGATCATCACATTTTTCAAGCACGTGAATTCCGGTAGTAAATAATGAAATTGAAAAACGAAGCCAATGCTTTTGTTACGCAAAGCGGCCATTTCATCTGATTTCTTACCTGTTATTTTCTGATCGTGGATATAGAGTGAACCCTCATAGTTAGTATCCATTGTACTCAAGCAATAGAGCAGTGTTGATTTTCCAGAACCACTTTTCCCTACCAGTGTAAGGAACTCACTTTTATAGGCTTCAAACGAGACATCATCTAAGACCTTAAATTTGATTGGTTCATAAAAATATTTACCAATACCTTCTGTGCGAAGTACGACTTCTTTATTTTCCATTGATAACATTGTTATTACTTTCTAAAAATTTCTACTGGATCAACACGGGATGCTTTGAATGCAGGAAAAAACCCGGCGGCTAATGTGACAATGATACCGAGCGAGAACGAATATGAGAAAGTGGACAGCTTAAAGCCGATTGGAAAGTATCCAACAGGACCACCCATATAAATATTGCCCAGGATCCAGATAAGGATGCCTCCGAACACAAGCCCCATCAGGCAACCTAACAATCCCATCATCACTGCTTCAGCGACAAATACCTTGATCACATCTTTACCGGAAAAGCCAGTTGCCTTAAGGATAGCGATGTCGTTGATTTTTTGCATAACGGTCATGTTTAGGATGTTGTAAATACCGAATGCAGCAACAATCAAAATTGAAAATGAAATGGATCGCATTAACGTACTTCGAACGACATCACCTGAAAGGATATCCGCATTTGTGACTTGCCATGCTTCAACTTTATAATCGGTGAGCTGTTGTAAGTTGAGAGCATATTCACGGGCTTCATCAGGATTTGAAATATTAGCATAAAGCGTAGTGACATAGGAAGGCCCCTCCTTGGCCAACTGTTGCGCCGTATTGAGGTTCACGTATGATTTAGACTGATCAGAGATAGCATTTCCGGTACTGAAAATTCCTTTGATCTTTAGGATTTTGACGACTCCTTCGGCAGATGATATTGTAATGTTATCGTTGAGTTCCAGGCTTAGTTTCTCTGCAATGCCCTTGCCTATAACTACTGCATTGAGGTCACCCTGAAGGTCTTTTAAATTCCCTGCAATCATATAACTGGAAATGTCAAACATGGCATCAGCTTCCAGAATGTTTACTCCATTCGCCGTTCCTTTTAATTGGGATTTACCATTGTTGTAAAACACGTCAATGTTGACCTGCGCTATGGATGATGTTAAAAACGTTTGCTTACGCAGTTCATTCAGCAATCCAAAAGGGTTGATAATAGTTTTTGACAATGTTGTGATTTGTGGATTGACAATAACTACAAGTTCATCATCATTTTTTGGTTTGATGATTGGCATACTGATTTCATCTTCTTTGTAAATCTTGATGTGCGCTGCACTTTTAAACATTTCACTTCTGGAGTAGTTGCCAAAACCTTCTACCAGCGAGTTCATAAAAAGAAAAATAGCTATTCCTAATGTCACTCCTAACGCAGCAACTAACGTTTGACGTTTTCTAGTTATAATATGGGTAAGGGCGATATCCAAGTTGACATTGTTCATTTTCATAGTCTTCAAGGTTTATTGGATACTTTCACTTAGCTCGGATGGATTTGATTTATTCCCGGAGACATTTTCCGTCACAAGTGTAGTGTTGTCATCAATTCCTTTTATGATTTGCACCCAATCAGAACTTACGAAATTTGCTTCTACCTTTCTGTTCTGTTTTTCACCTTTCACTTGAATGGTGCCATCAAAATTCAGGTAATTTCTTGGAATCAAGAGAGCGTTCTTTTGAATCCCAATGACGATATCAGCTTGCAGTTGTGTTCCAGTTATTCTGAAATCCAAGGGATCATCAAAATTAAGCTTGCACAGAAAAGATTGTGATGCGTCATCAAAGGCCGGATATATTTCTTTCACAGTCGCCTTATATTCTTTCTGCTTGTTAATATTGAGCTGAACGACAGCGGTCTGCCCTACTTTTATTTTGCTGATATTGCTCTCATCAATATTTACTTTAGCATATATGTCCTGGGCATCGCCAATAACAGCAATCACGTCTCCAGCTTTTACAAAATCACCTTTTTCCTTGCGCTTCTCATATACTTTGCCGCTTACCACAGCTTGGATATTGTTATTATTCAGCATCACACGATGAATTTCCTTTTGTGCCTTGTTGCTGATGACGGACTGGTTGGCAACTTGCTTCTGCAGTCTGTAATTTTCCATCGCATTTTCAAAATTCGTATGCGACGTGAGATACTTGAGTCTTGCATTCTCGTAGTCAACTTTCGCTATACTGTTACTGGCTAAGAGTTTTTTGTAGCGTATCCATTGGAGTGAATCCTGTTCTAAGTTCTGTTTTGCAATGACAATTTCGTTTTTCGCTTTAGCCAGAGCAGGTGCATCGGATGCTGTATTCTGTTGCGCTATATCATACAGAGCGATCGCGCTTTCTGTATTGAATAAATTCTCCTTGTTATTGATCACGGCAAGTATTCTTCCTTTTTCCACAATATCGCCTTCATTGAAATTCACTTCGGACAAATAACCATCTGTTTGTGCAGTAAGACTGTAGGTGTTGTCAGCTTCAAGTATACCTGTAGCAAATACTGTCTCGGTAACGTCCTTTCGAATAGGTTTGGTCTCTTCTTCCTTTTTGCCACAAGACATCATCACGAGGCATAGACCGAGGCTTATTAATTTTATATTCCTTTTCATATTTTATTTGATTGTATTGTTGATCTCAATTTTTTCAATGGATAATAGCACGCTGATGGTAGACGTGATAAAATCATAATTGCTGTTGACCATCGCGTTGAAGCTAGTGAGCACTTGATTGGTGTCAATAAGTCCCTGCTCGAATAGATTCTGATTTTTATAATAACTGTCTTTCTTCAGGGCAAAGATGTCTTTGTTCGACACAAACTTGGACCAAGCCTTATCATAGTCTACTTCAAGTTGACGATGTTGCAGATCGGATTGTATCTGAGCTTTCTCGGCGTTCTTTTTAGCCAGTAGGTAATTGTAGCGCGATTCGTTGGTGGTAGAGATCATGCTGGCTGAAGGAAATGGAAATGAAAGTTTAAAGCCGAAATAGGTACTGCGAATCCAATCGGTATTACTATCAAAGACGTGCGCCTGAGTATTGTATTGCTGACGCGTATCCGAAGCGAAAAATGATAGCGTAGGTATCTTAGCATATTTATTCTTACGCAAGGTCGATGCCGCTAATTTTTCGTTAAGCAAGCTGTTCCTGACATCCAGTGAATTATTTTCAATCGCTGGCGTCTGTCCCGTAGGTACTACAGCTATGAAGTGCTGAATAACAATTGAGTCAGCATCAGGAATGTCGGCTAGCAACTTCAAGGCTAAGTACTGTTGTTCAATCAAATATTTAATTTGATTGATATTCTCTTTTGTGTTGAGATAATTTATCCTGGTGTCATTAACATCCTGTATTTTTAATAAACCTTCTTTGTATTTGTTCTCCGCAATGCGAAGCAATGTATCGTTGGCAAGAAGGTTCTCTTCTGTCGACTGAAGCTGCTCCTGAAGCTGCACCACATTGAAATAGCTGCTCGCAATATCGTTGTATAGAGATTTGCGCGTCGCTCTATAGTTTATATCGGTGGCCTCTATGTTAATATTCGAAGATTTCAAATTCTGCCATCCTTGAATATTAAACAACTTGATCTCAGCCGTTTGTGAGAACTTGGTGTTGTATTGGACACCCATGGAAACTTTTTTATAAGTGCCTGGCTCTCCGCCTAGAAGCTCTGAAGGAAATATGCTGACCGGTAACCTGGTATTATTGGTATAACTTAAATCCATCGTACCCGAGGGATCAGGAATAGCAGCGATAGCGGCAAGCTTAGCCTTTTTTGCCTGATTCATTTTGATCTGTCCGGATTGAATGGAAGTACTCTTCTCACCCGCATATTGCAAGAACGACTTGAGATCGTTGAAGACTCTTTGGGCTTTTAACTGGGGGCTCACTGTAACAAGTGAAATGACCACGACGAATTTTAAATATTTCATATCCCTACTATCATTTTATCCGTAGAAAGCGGACTTCTTTTGTCTTAAAAAAATTCTTCACGACTATTAGCAACGTGTCTTTGTCTATCCAGCTTACTGTTGCATTAATTTCAATATTAACATCGACGTCAGGTGGAGAAGCGACGCCTTTGTAGGTTTTGCTTTGATCATCGTATTTCAGTTTTTTCATGAATATTTTTCCATTTATGTCTTTATTCTCTTTATCCTCAATGATCTTGGCATAATAAAGACCATCATCACCTTGATAGAATTCTGTCAGGCGGTTATTCTCTTCGTTATCCTTCCAGTGTCCCACGATGTCTCTTGAGGATTGTGCTTTAACAACCACTACCATAGCGGTTAGAAGCAGTGTTAAAAAGTATTTTCTGATCGGTGTCATATGTTTGATTTTGACCCAAATTTTTAAAAATCAGTGCTACTGTTGGGAACTTTGAAGCTGAAGTGGACAAATTCCAATTAAAATGGACGGTGGGGCACCAATTGGGAAATGAGTAAATTCTCTGATTAAAACTTAACGGTACGAAATGCCTGAAAATTTGGGAGCTCCATTTGATTTGCTTGTCGGCATACTCTCCGGTTTCATCTAGTTTTTGATTTCTCACAACACTCGGGAGACGTACTTCGCCTTCTGGCGAGCAGTGTGTGCTTGTCCTAAAGCATATTAAATCTCAACCATGAATTTTAAAAAACGAATTCCGTTAGCGTTCGTGTTCTTACTTCTTTTGAGCACGTCTTACGGTCAGGGCTTGCCATCTGATTCGCTAGCTAAGTATTATGATATGACCCTTGAAGAATTGCAGGTGCTGAAAACAAAAAGCAATTCAAGCGAACTTGAAAAAATAATCAATGCAATGTTAACGGTTGCTTCACAGAAAGCATTATCGAGTCGTGAGAGTCCAAGTATTGTTAGTGTGATTACTAATGAAGATATACGGAAGTCAGGCGCAAGAGATTTGATCGATGTATTGCGGACAGTGCCCGGGTTCGATTTTGCTTACGATGGAAAAGGTAACGTCGGCATCGGGGCCCGCGGAAATTGGGCCAATGAAGGAAAGATACTTTTGCTTATCGATGGCCAGCAGGTTAATGAAATTTTCTCCGGCTCATTATCCTTTGGCAATCGATATCCTTTGTCTTCAATCTCCAGAATTGAGATTGTCCGGGGTCCTGGATCTGCTATCTATGGCGGGTTCGCTGAATTAGGTGTAATCAACGTGATTACAAAAAGTGGTGATCAGATCAAAGGCGTCCAGATAGAAGGAACTTATGGTCAGATGAAGGACAGTTACGAAAGACGTAATATCCAAATCAATGCGGGAGGCAAATGGAATAAAACTTCTGTTGCTCTTTCGGGAATGATTGGAGAAGGGCAGCGTTCTGACCGCGAATCATTTGCTTCTTTTACCAGAGACTTCAGTATAACTAAAACAGGAAGATATCAATCATTGGCGGGACGATCCAAAGCCGATCCCCTATTCCTAAATTTCAAGTTTGCTCACAAAGGTTTTTCACTGAAGGCGCTCTATGACGGTTATCGAAACGCTGATCTGGATTTGATCGACACTAATGGAAAAAATGTACTGACCACATCCAACCATAATATTAACATCGATGCGATACAGGAACTTAAACTTTCTAATAAATTAATTATTACACCGAGAGTTCAGTTCATTCATCAAACTCCTTCAATGAAAGGAATTCCGGATTCATTGGATATTACACAGAATCATGGAACAAGAGTTGGGGCAAGCATTAGTGGATCATATCATTATTCAAGAAGGCTTGATTTTGCAAGTGGCGTACAACTTTATCACGATGTAGGAACAAATGCTGAGGATTCCATTCGAACGATAACTGGTTATGTAAGCTCAATTGAGTATAACAATTGGGCAGGGTATCTTCAGGTAACAGCAAAGACAGCGATTGCTAACTTCATCATGGGGGGAAGGTATGACCACAACTCAATCTATGGAAGTGCATTCGTTCCTCGCGTAGCGCTTACAAAGCGACTCGATAAATTACATTTCAAGATCCTATACAGCAGTGCATTCCGCGCACCAACAATTGAAAACATTGCAAGAGGAATTAAGAGTATTAGCACATTTGAGCCAGGAATTAAGGCAGAAAAAACTACTGTTTATGAGTTTGAGACCGGATATCAAATTACAAAGAATAGTATTCTTACTATAAATGCTTATCACTCCACCATAAAAGATCCCCTCGTCAATCTCGGTGCCGTTTCGTTATACACTAACTACAATCGTGCAGGAAGTCAGGGGTTTGAAACTGAATTTCAGTTTAAAAATGCACGATGGTATTTTACCGCCAGCTACTCGTTCTACTCGGTAGCGGAAAGGACTAAAGTGGATATCTATTCGTTGAGGGAGTTTTCAAGTACCGATACCGTTGCCCCTTCGGGAATGCGCCGCAGGTCTGATGTGTTGTTAGGATTCCCTGCGCATAAATTCACAACAAAAGCCACATTAAATCTAACCGAGCACTTCTCACTTACTACAACCTTGATCTATAATTCAAACCGTTATGGTTACGATGCTACGTCTAATGGAACAGGTGCCTACACTTTTTATTTGAAAAACTATAATGCTAACTACATGGCCCACTTGTTTCTGAACTACGACAACGTTATCAGAGGGCTCAATGTTGGTTTAGGTCTGTACAACATATTTAACGATAAGCAGGTTTTTGCAACACCCTATTATGCAGGCGGAGGTGCACTGCCTTCACAGTCTCGCGAACTCTTAATGAAAGTGGCTTATAAAATTGACCTAAAATAACCATGATGTTCAAAATATTCTTCATACTCCCATTGCTATGTATTTCCATCAGCATACAAGCGCAGTCAGAAGACTATAAGACGCAAACCCTTTTTATTTACAACTTTATAAAGTACGCTTCCTGGCCAGATCAACAAAGTGAATTTATCATTCAGGTTTATGGTGATTCCCCCATCCTTTCAGAGTTAAAACAATTAGCAAGTTTAAAAAAGACGCCTGAAGGACTAGCCATCAAAGTTGTACAAACAAACGAACTTGCCGCGATAAGCACCTGCAACATTTTATACGTAGCAAACACTAAGAGTAAAGAAATGGAGGCTATCGCAGAATCCACGAAAGGGAAACCATATCTGATTATATCGTCGCGCGATGGAATGACTAAAAAGGGCGCTGTGGTTGTTTTTTTTCTTAATGAAGACGAACGCATGGGTTTTACCATCAGCCGAAATAAACTGACTGCCCGGAAAATTAAAATGTCAGGAGAACTAATGAGGATGGCTGAATTAGTGGATTAGCTCTACTTATCCAATTATTATCCAGATGACGAAAAGAATTTTTAAATTGAAACTTATATGACAATCCCCACCGGAATTATTAAGTGGAAAGCTAAGCGGTGATGAAGAAAAAGCTGTTACAGAATGCATTGATTTCAACGCCCATCCTGGCTTTATACGTTATTGGCCCCCTATATATTTTTAAGATTTTTATCTTTCCTGACTTTCTGGAAAATGTGCTCGCTTTGTGCCTAAACATTTTCTTGGTCTGGCTTATTAACATATATCTATGCATGCGCTATCGCCACTATCCAAACTGGAAGCGCTTAATTGTCAGTTTTGGAATAAACTCTTTTTTTCAAGTTCTCTTCATGTCAATACCACAACTTTTTAGAAGTGAGAATCCTTTTCCCCATGAACAATATGTATTTTATCCGATACTTACCTTCATCGGTTTTAATGCGATAATATTGCTATTATGTAATTCAACTCTTGTCGCTGATAATAAGGCATCTGCAGATATTGAAATTCAAAAGCTTAAGTTTCAAAATAGCGAGGCGCAAAAAAAAATATTACAGCAACAGCTCCACCCCCATTTTCTTTTTAATGCATTAAGTGTTCTTAAATCCTTAATTCGTGAAGATCCTCGGGAAGCTGGATTGTACGCAGTTAAACTGTCAGATTTTTTACGTTATTCGGTTAAGGCTCCAACACAGATCACTGTACCTTTACATGAAGAGCTAGAATTCACGATCGGATACATTGAATTACAAAAAGCTCGTTTTGAAAACTCCTTCTCCTGCAATATTGATGTGCCACTCAGTGCGAATGATCTAAAAATTCCGGTGTATGCACTACAAACATTGGTTGAAAATGCTTTCAAGCATAATTATTTCTCTGAAAAAAATCCAATGCATCTTGATATATTGTATCAAAATCGAAAGCTAAAGGTTACGAACAATAAAGTGTCCCTAAAGATTACGGAACGATCGGGAACCGGTTTGTCGAACCTTAATGAGCGACATCGAATTATCACCGGAAATGAAATAATTGTTGAGGAAGATGACTTAACATTTTCTGTAACCCTTCAATTGTTGCCCGCATGAAAGTTGTTATCATCGAAGATGAAAAACTCACGGCAAGAGATCTGGCAGCCACGATCCGGCTTGTAGATCCAGATATTGAAATTTTGGCAATGATTGGATCAGTTGAAGAGGCTATACCATTTTTGCAAGGCCGAGATGATATCGATCTCATCTTTTCGGATATTCAGCTCAGCGATGGATTAAGCTTTACTATTTTTGAGAGTATAAAAAACAATGTACCTGTTATATTTTGTACAGCATATCTGCAATATGCTATTGAAGCATTTAACAGTGCGGGAATTGACTACATTCTAAAACCCTTTAGTGAAGTTGAAGTCAACAAGGCTCTTCAGAAATATCAAAATCTCAAACAGAAATTATCAGCACATGAAATTGATTATTCAGATGTTGTTGGGCTTTTAAAAAGTAGACTCCAGCCTGAAAAGATTCCATCTGTCATTATTCATCTTGGCGACAGGATTATTCCATTAGATGGAGCTACCGTAGCAATATTTTACATTGTTGATAAAGCGGTGATTGCTCAAACTTTTGAAGGAAAAGAATATGTGTTATCTCAGCAGTTAGATAAGCTTGAAAGTACATTTAACCCATTTTTTTTCCGTGTAAACAGACAATTCCTGATCAATCGCAAAGCTGTAAAAGAAGCCACCGTATATTTTAACAGAAAACTACTTGTTAACCTTACTGTCCCATTTAAGGAGCAAATTCAAGTAGGCAAGGTAAAAGTAACTTCATTCCTGGAGTGGCTTAGCAATTATTAGATAGACTGAGCCCAGATCATTGTTTGAGATTTGGTAATTGTACAATAGTTGGTTTTAGTTACTGATATCGAAAAAATAACGTCATATATTCTTACGGGTGGCTAACCTTACTATAAAGTCGGCTTATGTAAATCACAGAATCCCATGTCATTGTTCTGACATGATATATCCCACGATGACACCGTATCAAATCAGATATTAGTATCTTTGACTATGGTCAAAGACTCGGAAGGGAAAATTCGATCGTAAGAACGTGCATAAAAAGTTCGACTATACTCGACTGGCCCAACGGTTTTCTGCAACATTTCCCGTTTGGTCTTATCTCCTGACTCAAATAAGTTTCTGGGTGATTGCCAATTTGCTATTAGTAGTCATACTCCATCTACAAGCAATGATGCTAAGTGAAACTTTTATTTTTTTGAAAGGTGGAAATTTGTCATCGGGAGTTATTATTGCTACAATTTCAGGAGTCATATGTGGAATAAGTCTTGGTCTTGCCGACTATTATGTTGACAAGCTGTCCCGGAAGCTTGCGCTTGGGATTGTGATCATAATAAAAACCGTGGTTTCAATAAGTGTACTGATATCTCTTTTCGCACTAAATCGTTTTGTTTTTAGTGACTTGTTAATTCTTCCAGCAATTGGTGTTAAGAATCTTGCATTAAACGAACAATCATGGATGTACTTATTCCATATGTTAGGAGTGTATTACTTCTCAGTGACTCTTTTAATTAATTTTATTAACCAGGTAAATAAGAAATATGGCCCCGGTGTTCTAATACCTTTGCTGCTTGGCCGATACAGATCACCAAAGGAAGAAGAAAGAATTTTTTTATTCATGGATTTGAAGTCATCTACATCAACAGCAGAGAGACTTGGCCATTTGAATTACAGTGCATTCATCAGGGATTGCTTTGCCGATATAAATCAGCTACTAAGTGCTTTTCATGCTGAAATCTATCAGTATGTAGGCGACGAAATTGTCGTGACCTGGCAAGCCAGGGATGGATTGAGAAATTCATATTGCATTGAATTTTTCTTCGCATGCATGGAACAGTTTCGTTTGAGAACCGAATATTATATGAAACACTACGACCTCGTCCCCACATTCAAAGCAAGCCTTCACATGGGGAAAGTGACAGCTGTAGAAATCGGCGAAATCAAAAGGGATATTGCCTATCATGGCGACACTTTGAATACCACAGCAAGGATTCAAGGTGTCTGTAATGAGTTTAACAGAGCTTTTATTGTTTCTGAATACCTACTGGAAAAAATTGATACTAAGCAAAGTTATAAAATTGAAGCGTTAGGAAGAATCCGATTGAGAGGAAAAGCTATTGAAGTATCGATCGCCAGTGTGGATACTAAACCATAGGAAGGAAGGAAACAACACCAAATACAATTAGAGAATACAAAACTATATATCAGAATACTGGTGCTGTTTGTAATCATGATTAGTAACAAACCAACGTTCAAGTCGAGAAACATCATTGAGTTTCTACACGTTCCAAGTGTTATTGATTTAAACTGCAATCTTTATCATCGTCCCTTGTTTGACAATCAGTCTGCTTAAAATCTCACAGTCACTCCTATTGATAATAGGCCGGTCCTTTCATTAACATGGTTCCTTTGCGTACCTTAGCAATTAATAATCTCACTACATCCATCACTTGCACACATTCATAAATTTCATCGAGATCGATCTCAGCGCGAGTCATTTCTTCGATATCAAGTTTTAAAAAATAGTAATCGTTGTGATGTAGTTTCAAATCCTCATATAAAGACGTACTAGGTAAGATCTTAACATTTTTAATACTGACCCATCTTAAAAGATTTCTTACATGATTCAGATAATTTCTGAACCGTTCTTCTTCGAATGTTTTAGTTAAAGACGAAAAACTTTTTTGTGTAACCATCTCTTTGTTATTTAAGAATTAGTCCCGCCAGATAATGATCGAAAAGCTCCTGCTGATTTCTTTGTAACTCTCCCAGTCCGATTTCATTGCGTTTCGAAAATATCGTCTCCAATTCATTGAATCTCAATTCTGCAAGAACCGATGAATCCAGCATTCTAAATGTTCCTTGCTGCTTTCCCAATTCAATTATGGAAACCAAATGTTCTATCAGCTTTACGCGATTATTGCTAAAGATTTGATAAGTTGCATTGTGATGGCGCCTCAAATCAAATATTAACGTTGGATAGAATATTCTCAAAAAGTCCATCAGCTGACTATCAAATAGTCTAAGTCTTTGAATGGCTTCCAATGGCATCGAACTATCCTGTATGGCAACATGTATTTTTGAAAAAGAAGCTTCGACAAATTCTTTCACGAGATCATCCTTATCTTCATAAAATAAGTAGAAAGTTTTTTTTGCTATGCCGATGAAGTGACAGATATCCTCAATAGAAACCCCTCTTAATCCACATCTGCAAAACATGGTACTTGCTGCCTGCAGTATCCGGTCCCTGCTCATCTCCCTTCATATTTATAAAACATAAAAACGACCACACAACCAATTCACGCCGCTTTCTTCTGAAGCGAAATTTGCTATTTCAATTCCTGGTGTATGGAATTCGTTCTGGATTTTTGAAACTCCCGCCAACGCAAATACATCTTCGGGAAGTACAGTCGCGATTTTTTTTATCCCGTGTTTAACCATCTCTGATGCGGTTTTAACTATAAAAGATTGCATTTCTGATGAGAGAACTTTAATGTCTCGTTGATTAATAACAAGTAATTGAATTTTCTTTTGACGTATCGTATCGTTAAGCAACAGCCGGTCTTTAAAAGCTTCTGCAGGTTTTAGAAAACCATGAAAACGAACTATTAAGATGGAATCTTCAGGTTGATAAAATAATTCCATGCTTGTACTTGCAACTATTTTTTCCTTTGTCATATGTAACGTATTTAAAACCGAGTCATGATATATTATAGTGTAGGGATGCCTGTCAAGGCATCCTCTACACGACAGTTAGGTTTTGTTTGAATTCACAATTAATTGTTGACTTAGGCGAGCGATCAATGAGATACAACCGCATTAGAGAGTACTTCTTCCTTTTTTGGAAATCTCCTTCTCCACAAATCTCCTACCCTGTCCACACAGTAGTATGCCATCGGCACAACAAAAACAGTAAGACATAGACTTGTGGATAATCCTCCGATAAGCACCCAGGCTAATCCGTTTTTCCATTCGCTTCCTGCTGCTGTGCTGGTAGCAATCGGAATCATACCGATCACCATGGCCAGGGTTGTCATCAATATCGGACGCAATCTTGTTTTCCCAGCAGATATCAATGCCGTCCAGGTGCTGTCTCCCTGTTCTTTACGATGATTGGCAAAATCAACAATCAGGATTGCATTCTTGGATACCAATCCGAGAAGCATGATCATACCCAGGATGGTAAAAATGCTCATAGAAGACTTTGTTAGAGCAAGCACAAGGAATACGCCGATAAAGGCAACTGGAATGGCAAACAAAACAACGAACGGGTATATGAAGTTGTTATACAGCGCCACCATTACCAGGTACATCAGTAACAAGGCAGCTATAATTGCTGCGGCTAAGGAACCAAAAGATTCAGCTTGCCGTTCCGCGTCACCACTCCATCGCATGTCGATTCCTGCAGGCAGCGGTTTTTCAATTAGTGACTTATTGATCCGGTCTACCAACTCTCCTGATGTAATCCCGAGAATATTACTTTTCACAGTAACCGAAGAACGTCTGTCTTTACGCTCCAATACACTTGGGCCACTGCTCTGTACCACATTGGCAAACTGCGATAGTTTGATGAGCTGTCCTGAATTGTTTATGAACGAGATGTCTTTCACATCTTCCATGTCATGTTTATTGAAATCATCAAACTTCACCCGAATGTCGTACTCATTAGTCCCCACACGATACTTCGCGTCGTCATTACCTGCATATGCGTTTTGGAGTGTTGCTCCTACACTATAAATGTTAAGACCTAACTGTCCCATTTTTTCGCGATCAATATTCACTTCAACTTCTGGATTTCCTGCCTCTACGCTTAAGCTGGCGCTGATAGCACCTGGCATAACAGCAATGCGTGCTTTAAGCTCATTGGCTGTAGCCATCAGCAGTTCGCTATTCTCTCCGTTAAGAACGATCTGTATAGGATCTCCGCCGTTGACCAGGCTCACCATGCTTGGACTGACTTTCACACCCGGAAATTGATGAGAGATCTCCTGACTTTTCCTGAGCATAAGCTGAGCCGTAGAAACACTGCGTTCAGTTTTGTCGATCAGAGTAACAGTAAGCTCCGTTTTGTAATCCGAACCCACACCAGCTACGATTGATGATGTACTGCTTCCTGCCACGTTGCTAAAAACTGTTGTCACATCGGGTTGCTTACGAAGGTAGTTTTCAATTTCGATGCTGCGTAAATTATTTTGTTTCACGGTGAGATTCTTATCGAATTCAAGCGCAAGACGAAATTGTCCCTTGTCGCTTTCAGTAACAAATTCATTTCCAATAACGCCCATGTTCATCACCACAACGATTACTCCGAAAAGTGAAACAATAAAACCAGACATGATCAGCTTGTGCTTCAACGTCCACTGAAGTGCACGTGTGTACCATTCTGTCAAAGCATCAAGCATTGCCTCAAACCAAACCAATGGTTTATGAAAAATGTTACTGCTATTCAAAATTGTTATTTTCCCAAAGCGTGATGCTAACCAGGGTGTGAGTGTGTAGCAAACGAACAAGCTCATTAACGTTGCCACTACAATAGTAACAGAGTACTGACGCAGTATATCGCCAATTGTATTTTGTATCAAACAAAGCGGACCGAATACCACCACGTCAACAGTTGTGATGGCAAGTGCAGAAAAACCAATCTCATTACGACCATCTAGCGCTGCGATGCGTTTGTCTTTGCCCATGTGTAAATGTCTGTGAATATTCTCCAGTACTACGATACTGTCGTCAACCAGAATTCCGATTACAAGCGATAGCGCAAGCAAGCTCATCAGGTTAAGGCTAAACCCGAACAGATACATGGCAATGAAAGTAGAAATCAATGATGTTGGAATGGCTACCAATACGATCAAAGAGTCTCTAAGGCTGTGCAGGAACAAAACCATAATGGCAGCTACCAGTATTACTGCGATCAACAGATCATGCATTACACCATTTGCAGAATCAAGTGTGTAGTCGGCCGAGTCATCAGCAATAATAAATTTTACGCCTTCTTTTGTATACTTCGTTTCCAGAGAAGCAATTTTTTCTTTCACGTGGCTGCTGATATCCACAGCGTTGGCGTCACCTTGCTTTTTTACCAATAGACCAATGGCATTCTGCCCGTTATATCGGAAAACAGAAGCCGGGTCTTTTGTTACATCAGAAACGGTTGCCACTTCGCTCAACTTCACAGGGCTTCCCGCTGCCGGAAGGGCAACCGTTAGATCATTTAATTGCGAGACCGATGTAAACTTTCCTGCGAGACGCACAGTCATCTGTCCATGCGATTCGGATTTTACTTTTCCCGCAGGAAATTCTACGTTAGCATTGTTAATAGCCTGTGTAACATTAAGGATAGAAAGACCATAGTAATCCAGTTTATCCTTCATAACATTTACTTGTATTTCTCTTTCCTGTCCACCGATTAACGTTATCTCACCTACTCCCGAAATTTGTTGAAACTGGGGATTGATTTCATTTTTCATGATGTCGTAGAACGCTGCATTACTCAGGTGTGAAGTTGCAGCCAACTGCATGATGGGTGAATCGCTTGGTGTAACTTTTGAAATGTTAGGTGATTTTACATCCGTAGGAAGCTCACTTAAAATGTTATTGATCTTTCGTTGAACCTCCTGTTCTTTACTGTCGATATCAGAATCAACACTGAATTCGGCGGTAATAATAGAATTACCCTCCAGTGATTGAGAGGAGATTGTTTTGATTCCGTCAATTCCGCTAAGTACATCTTCTATTTCTTTGGTAACCGTTTGTTCAACGTTCACGGGTGCAGCACCTGGATACTGAGTTGTTATCACCAATGTAGGTTGACTCATGTCAGGCATTAACTCATAGCTGAGTTTTGTGTAGCAGAAAATTCCTCCCAAAATCAGGACCATGAAGATCACAATGATTAGTGAGGGACGTTTAATTGATATTTCTGTTAGTGTCATTTTTTTACCATTTAAATTTGATAGGTATTAACAAAACATGTAGTGAAGACTAATCAGCGATAGACACTTTCGTTCCATCATTCAGATTTACCAATCCGCCAGAGATCACAACTTCTCCTTTTTGTAAACCACCAGTAATCTGAATACGAGTTTCGTTTCCGCTTCCTGTTTGTATGTCGCGAAGTTTTGAAACACCACCTTCTACCACATATACCTGAGGCTTTACTGCAGAGCCCAGGAGTGCTGTGCGTGGAATAGTGAGTGCTTCACCGGATGCCATATTGTCGAGAACTACTGTTCCATACATACCTGATTTTATAGCAGACTCGGGATTTGAAACAAGGATCTTGATTTGGAAATTATGCGATGCATCTGCTTTTGATCCAACCATGTCAACTTTTCCTTTGAAGACGACTCCAGGATAAACATCTGTGCTGATATCTATGGTCTGACCAATGCTGAATTGTGCTATGCTTTTTTCAGGCACACTAATTTCAAGTTTCACAGCGCTGATATCAATTAGTGTAGCCAACTGCATTCCGGGAGAAACAATCGCTCCCAGCTCGAAATTCCGGCTTGTAATAATTCCACCGAATGGTGCTGAAATAGTATACTGCCTGATCTGTGTCTTCAACTGTTCAATCTGTGCCTGCGATGTGAGTATATCTGTTTTTGCATTATCCAATTGGAGTTTGGTTACTCCCGAGAGACCTTGTTGATACCGGTTCAGCGTATTAACAGCTCGATCATAATTAGCTACTGCAGATTGTAGTTGTGCCTGAACAAGTCGATCATCTAACTGTGCGATGAGTTGCCCGGCGCTCACACGTGATCCTTCCTGAACATTCACGTTAACAACTTTCCCACTGGTTTCTGAACCAATGGTCACTTCGCGGTTGGGACTGAAGGAACCGGTGAATGTGCTCCTTACATCAAACCTGTCAGACTTAACGGTATCGACCTGAACAACTACTGCTGTGTTGACATCCGGGTGATACACCTTAGCCTCTACTTCTCTTTTATTACTCACCAACATGAATGCCACTATGGCAACCAAGGTTCCCGCTATCACAAGTGTAATAAGGATTTTTGTTGATCTGTTCACGTTATTTATTGTTTATGTTTTTGAATGCATTAAGTCTAATCGTTCATGGCAACTGCAGCGGGTAACAATGTACCCTGAGCCTTTTTCAAATTGATTTCAGCTTGCTTGAGATTTATAAGTGCAGTGACATAGTTGTTCTGCGCTGTTTGCAAATCAGTGGTGGTATTGATTACATCGTTTACTTTCACAATGCCGCTTTGGTATTGCTGGTTGATGTCAGCCATTACTTTCTGAGCAAGGGCAAGATTCCTTTTTTGATTCTCGTACGTGATCTGGTTACTGCGTATATCTGCGAAGGCATCAGCTACTTCTCGTTCATTTTGTTGCAGCGTTTGCATCGCCTGCACATCCAGTTTGCTAATCTCAATTTGTCGCTGCCTTGCCTTGTATTTTATGTTGAAGCCATCAAAAACCGAAACCTTTAGTCTGACGCCAACAGCAGACGTTGGATAAAATTTATTATTAATATTCTCAAGCGGATTGGCCGCGTTATTATAGCCGTAGAGTCCATAACTTGCAAATAGTGATAACGTTGGCAGGTAGCCTGATTTAATGTTCTTGTAATCAAGCTCTGCTACTCTCTTATTCTGCATCAATTGCAGATAATTTGTTTTTTCCTTTGCGTTGTAACTGGCATCGAGAATTGTAGTCACTTCGTTATCACTGAACGTATCGACGCTTACAGGTTGATCTAGTGACACGTTCATCAAAACTTTAAGCAGGTTATAGTATTTCTCCTTATTGTTTTGAAGGCTTTCCAGGTTTGCCTTGGTATTGTCACGTGTTACAGTGAGTCGATCCACATCGGTTTGTGTGGCAAGTCCTGCTTTTAATTGTTCTTCCGTGCTCTGAAGCAAAGCTTCTGTGTTTTGCAAGTTCAGCGTCGTCAGCTCTTCTTGTTTAATTAAAGACTGTATGTTGTAATACGTTGCTGAAACGTTGTAAACCAGGTCTTCTTGACTACTTCTAATTTGCAATTGGTTCCCATTGACAAAAATCTTGGCGGCTTTTAAACCAATGAGAGCGGAAGCATTGTATAAATTCTGATTCAATTCTGCTGTTGCATACTTGGTCTGATGTACCCCCAGACGAGCAGCAGTGTAGCTCCCGGCAGGTCCTCCAAAAGTTTCTGCCGGAATTATGTTGGCCTGTACCTGAGGAGCATACTGATATGTACCATTGAGGCTGATGCTGGGAAGCAAGGAGCTATAAGCTTGTCTAATGGACGCGTTTGTCTTGTCGAGATCAAGTGCGTCAGCTTTAAGTTGAAGACTCTGCTTGAGTGCAGTTTCTGTACATTGCTGAAGACTATATGTCTGTTGAGCTTCCGCACTTTCCCACGCCTGGGCTATCAACCAGCAAACTGCATAGAAGATAAACGCTTTTCGATTCATCATTTTTTATGTTTATTTTTTACTTAAATGTTTGACATTTTAATTCGACAATTTTGTCGAATACAGGGCAAAAAAAATTACTTTGTAAATGCAGTTTCAACAAAATGAAGTAAATACTCCTTTCGAGCTTTCATCAGGGTAATAAAACCTTCATCAGATATTCCCATCATACTTTTAACCATTGTCATTGCCGCAAATGGAAACATGCACATGGACATCAGGGTCATTAAAATCTGTATAGGATCACCAACGATCTCTCCTTTCTCCACTCCTCTTTGAATTGCGGTAAGGAAAGTTCCTGGAATATCATGTTTCAATGAGCTTTTGATGTTGCGGAGAATCTCTGGATTTTCATTAAACTCCTTGAGCATAAAGAGGTCAATCTCAGGCGACTGTACCGCAGTATCCATATAGTCGGTGATAAAGTGTTTCATCCGCTCAATGATTGGCATTTGGGTATCATCCAGACTAGGCATTCGAGATCCTATCTCAATAAAAAAATCCTGCATTACTGCCATGAACAACTTCTCCTTGTTCCGGAAATAATAATGAAGTGCTGTACGACCAATCCCTGCTTCATCGGCAATTTCCTGCAACCGGGTACCCGCAAGTCCCCTTTTCAGAAATACCTTTTTAGCTGCAATTTTTATCAGTGTTTCGGTATCCGTAACAGTAGTTTCGTTGTATAACATTGTTTGACTTAATTGTCTGACACAAATGTCGAACGTTTTTTCGAGAATTCCAAAAGACAATTTTGAATTTTTTTTCAGAAGAAGAAGTTTAGGGAAGATTAAAATAAATATAAAATATTGTATATCAACACTATATAAACTAATTACCAATATAAAAGTAGTTAACTCAATTCGTAGACGAGAGTTTAGTAAACAAGTTTCATAGGTTTCAAGACGATCCCCAGGCGAATCATGTTCGACTTTTTATTATAATCGATAAGGCTCTCCGCGTAGCCAGTGAACCATTGCAGCATCAACGAATGATTTTGCTTTTTCCCTAATTTGACACTCAAAGCAGCTTGCAAACTACCCTTTAAGTCGAGCTGGGAGCCTTTCCGGCAGACGGCATCGAAAAACAGCCTGTCATTTATGATTCTCCACCCTACCACTATCTCGCCATATCCAACATATTTAATCAAATCCGGATTATCCGTTTTGTAGCCAAAGGGTATCCATGCGCTAGCACCCATCAAAACCCTCTCATGAGGAAAAAACATATACTGTAGAACTACCTTATTCCAGCTTCTCGAATAAATACCATCCCTCCCATTCGATTCATGTTCTACTGCTAAGACTATATTAGCAGGACCGTTGCGAGTGTTTATAAGTTTCGCAAGCCCCAACGTTGGGTTATAGTTATTCTCACCAAATGGTTTTGACTCCCTATAAATATTCCAAAATGATTTTTGCGTGTACGTCAGGAAAAGATAGCTATCAAATGGAAGACGTGCGTCTGTGATGCGATGCTTGAAACTAATTTGAAATTTAGCATCGGAGTTATATTTATTAGGCACTCCATTGGTTGGGATGCCACTGATGAAATAATTGTCTTTATAGATTGTAAAAGTAGGACTGTTTTTTAATAATAGCTTCACTGAATCAATAGTCAATTTTTGACCACTAGTTTGCCGAATGATTAACACACAAAAGCATAATAGAATCAATTTTCCGGCTAATTGCTCGCGCAAACATAGACTGCAGTTCTTCATCAAATTAGCTCAAATTGATTGTCCACAGGGCGCGCACAGAAATACTGCCGCAGGCTTGTGATTTATAAATATGCCTCAAGGTTTAATTTCTTTTCGAGATTGGTAAACAAAGTCGACATAACTGCTCTCTTCCAAGGCAATCAAGTAATACAGACCTACAAAAAATTGATGCATTACATCTTTGCATAACCCTTCTATATAAGAGTGATGCTAATGGCCTTAAGGACCCGTAAATAGATTCTTATATTACAATGATACTTGCATGCAGCAGCCATTCTTGTGAGGCTAAAGTGCAACACTGTGAGGTGAGAGTGCAGCAGCACTTTTGCATGGCACTGTAAACAGAAAATAAATTGAAAGATTGATTGAAGGGCATGGTTATTGAATTTGATCGTAAAGCAATTCATCAGACTATGACAAATCAGGAGATAATAGATAAATTCTTTGAGGGTTACACAAAGAAAGATTTCAACATCATCCGGACTGTCATGACGGAAGATGTAGTATGGACTTTCCCAGGCCAACATAAGTTGGCAGGTGTTAAAAAAGGTATCGATCAGCTTGTTGCTTTTTTCGATACCATGTCTGGTATAATGAGCAAGTCACGACCAACGGTTGAAAAGCTGGTAGTTGCTTCTAAAGGAAACTATCTGATTGAATGTCAGCATATCAAAACGAATAGAGATGATGGGATCAATATTGATCACCACGTTTGCGTGTTGTGGACATTTGAAAATGGTAAGATTATTTCAGGAAGGCATTTTTTTAGCAATCCACCTTTAGCAGATAACTATTTCACAGCGGCATCAAAATAAATAAAGTAGTTACTCGCGCTCTTGATAGACAACTTTAGAATTCTTTCGATAGCATGTAGTAAAGCAATGTCACCTACACTTCTTTTTTCTAAATATAATTATCAAAAATTGAGGTTCGATTTTTACGATTACTAGATTAAAGTATTTTTTAGTGACTAGGTCTATTCTAAGTGGCTTACATCTTACAATCATTTCGATTCTTATAGATAAATCTGGTCATTCGTTCAATCATGAACTATTTCATTTACTTGTCGTATTGATGGCCGATAACCAACAGTAACATAATCGGCAGGAAAATGAACAATATCTAGTCGCGCGGAGTGAGGATTGTGCGTATAATCAATTTCCTCGAGTATTAGCGCAAGGCGGTGCCCATCAGGCATCATAAAGTTACTAGAGAATGGAGTATCAAAATAAGACACATTGAATTGATCTGCATTATTAATGTTAATAACTCTTCCTCTTTCATCGTTGTATCTAATACTCATTGTGATTGAAATCTTATTCTCTTGAATGCTCACCAAATGAATTTGTACATGCTCTTTTTCTGTATTAGTCTCGTCATCAAATATGTAGTCAATAGTATCTTTGCCAGGTAAGCAGAATAGTATTTTGCGATACTCAAGTTGGTTAATCTGAGATTCTTGTTTTGCGCTGATGTAACGAGCTAAATCAATAAGATCCATTTTTATTTTTTCATCTTTATTGTGAACCGCTTTATTCCACAATGCATCATAGAGCGAACGTGAATTAAAAATATCGTTGAAGTTATTTTCAAATAATTCAAAAACGCTTACTCGTTGCTTCAACGGCAATGAATCATCAAGTATTTGTTTAATGAGTTGAGGAAACATTGTCTGTCTGAAATCTGTTTCAGAATTTTCTCGTTGAGCCATCAATTGTGTTGCCATTTGCGAAGTCCTGTCTTTCTCTTGTTGCGCAATTAATTCAGTGGATCTTTTATTAGTGTAGAATGTAAAAACAGCGCCTACTATTGCTATCGATACGGTTGAAATTATCTGAGACCAAACAACATAACTCTTTTTTGAATAATCTTGTACCTGTCCTTCAGTCTGCTTGTAAGCCAGTTCGGCAATTTTAACATGAATATCTTCTTTGAGCGTTTTGGATAGCTCCCTATATTTTTCGTCAAATTTTTCTTTCATAATATTTTATTTACTGGGATAGTATTCGCCACTGTTCTGAAATATTAATTTGAAGGATTTCGGCTTATCTCATAGAGAGATTTTATGTTTCTATTTTAGCTATCATTAGCTGATAATGAGCGCTTCGTTTTAAACTAACTTAGTTAATAAGACGAAATGATCATTTTAATGCAGCTTTGAACTTGGGGTCTTTCAATCGGAATGAAGGGAAAAAAGTTTTATCGTTATACAAATCTGATAATTTGTCTTTTTTTATTGTTTTGAGGTCAGCATCTTTAAATACGGTATCTCCGTCACCTGCTGTCCAAGCGCTTTCCCAAAACAAAGCAAGATTGATACTTCCTTCGGCAACACATTTTATTGTTCTATCTCCAAGTTTCTCCCACATGTTTTTAATTCTACCTCTGCCACTTACTTCATTAAATGCTTCGATTACTTCTTCGGGTGAAAGTATATCGTTACAAACTTTATCCATCAGTTTAATAACGGATCTTGCAGCTTCCTTTCCTGTTTTGTATGTGTTGTAGTTGTGTGTCTTATTCAATAATTTTTTATTAACTCCATTAAATAATTCTTGCATTTTGCTGTCCATCATTTGCGTTTCGTAGGCTGCATGAACTTTTGATTCATTTTTTCCTGGGTGTCCGTGATGCAAGAATGAAATATGTAAGGGCTGACAAGCATCGCCTAAATAATGGGATACTGTTCCACCAACGCAAATGAATTCTGCCAATTTTCCTTGCTTCACATATTCTACCATTAAATCAAACGCTTGCCAAACTCGGAACGGCAACGCTCCCCGCTTAAGTGATGATTTACTGCTGTCTTCGGCTTCCATACCCTCATAGTATGAATTCCAAAAATCAACGTCAATGTTACTAGTGTTTTTGCATGCTTCTAATAATGTTTTTCCGTCAATTACATTCGAATTGCTTTCGTCCATATCGGCAAAGTGATTTGCTTCGTCTAATTTTCGTGTGTTTCGCCAAACGAGATCTGGTACATCTGCTAATGGACAGAATTGTTTTGAATCAATATTTTTGATTGCATCTTTCAACATAGCATCATCTTCAAACGCGATGTTGTCTTTATTCGCCGCTAAAAGTTTTTTGAGTTTTTTGGTTGAGACAATATCGCACGCTAAAGCAGCAATTTTATAATGTCCTGTACCTCCCCAGCTGTAATCGTTGTCAATGTTCCAACCTCTTACCAATTCTACATCCAATTCACGGCATACATTGCTTAATGAAGTAGAGAGCGAGAGGTTGTATTTGCTGGCTGTTTTACCTTGTATAAATTCTTGTTGCCCCCAATGCAAAGCAATAGGGTGAAGTTTGGTTTCACGATTCTCATTCTGAACTTCCAAATGCCAAATTGTCCCACTATCCCCATGATGCACATTTAACTTTTTCCGTCTCTGCCTGAAATTAGAAAGTCGCTAACATATTCAGTGCCTCCAACCGATTTGTAGCGATAGAACAAAGCAGCAATTTCACCTTTAATTTTTTTACTAACAGCTCCATGCCCTATAACTAAACCACGACTTGAAGGTTGCCGTTCACCACCTGCAACATCATGTTCTGCAATCAACTCCAAATTCAAACTGAACATATTTAAGTCATAGAGTTCATCCATTTGCCCGATTTCAACTACATCTGTTTTCCATTGGCTTACATCGTGAATGTCAATCAAACCCACATCGCAGCTAACAAGAATGTTGCTATTAGGCAAACCACCATACAAATCATTAAAGTCAACTTTGCCTAACGCTATCCCTGAACTGATTCCGATTTCGGTTTCAACACTTCCCATTACAGAATTTACTTTTTCCCCCTCAACTCCAGCCACATGCTTGTTGGTTAAAGCGTAATATTTATGCCCGTCAGTAACTAAACATCCAACTGTTGCAATATGTCGGATTCCTTGAGATTGAATAATTAATGGAAATCCACCACCAATTAAATTCTCAGGAAATCTTAATTTATTTATGTTCACATGTGTATCTGAAACAATTTCTTTAGGTGCTTCCACCACGCAAACTGGAACATATCTTCCATCTCTCAGCTGAATAAATTTTGGAACTACATCAGTAGGATTTTTTTCTTTGAGGTTTTCTTCTTCTTCCCAACTATTTACAAATACTAAAATGCAATTCCACGAGAAATCCGTTACCACACTATTTTCCAATGTTCTTACTTTCTTGATGGAGTTTGGTTTGTATTGTCCGTTTTTGTCAATGTCAGCTAATCTAATAAGGTATCTTCCAACGGCCGTGCCTATGACATTTCTTTTGTTAATGAAACTGTTGTGTGATTGTTCACGAGCTTCAAGCAAATCTCTTAAAGTGAGTTTGCTATAATCAGTTTGTTCTGGATGCATATTTTATATTATTTTATGTTTTTTATTCAAGCGAAAGTAAGAATCAATTATAGTGACTGTTATTTGTGAGTAGTCATGGAGTTTTTGTATTGAGTAAAATCTAATAGCCATTAGTTTAGTTTTTAATGTCTTGAATTCCTTAAATAAACTTTTGCTCTAAATTTTTCCACTAGTTGTCAGCAAATGTTCTGTTTTAAAACTACTCTTGTTTATGTAAGGCATCAATACCTCTTTAGAGGTATTTTAGTAATAAGCTGAATACAAAAATTTCCTTTTGTTAAAATACTTTTCAATACTGCCACTCCTGTATTTTTCTTTTTCAATGAAAGTTGAGCCGTGTGACGTCCAATTGTTTATCAGTAAGAATGTTTAAACCTACCTCTTTAGAGGTATTGCTTATCCAGCTTAGCCTGTACTACTTTTAAATTCTGCTGAAAGTGATACTAAAGAAAGTTTATGGAATAGATTTATTCCAGCTTTTGTAACAATTGCATATGCGGGAGTAGCATTTTATGGTATGAAAGAAAAACTATTGGGAAACTTCAATCGGGTGGCATCAAAAGTGAGTCACCTAAAATTCCTACCTTCCCCAAAAATACTCCCCTGTATCGTTTCACTTTCCTGATTTTTCTTTTTCAAGAAAGGTGATGTTGTTTCATCAGATCGTGACATGGGTTTTAATGACAGTTCTTCATTCCGGGTGGAATTAAGTTGAAGTAATCTTGTGAAATTATGACAATGCTTCACGATAACATGAATCACTTCTCCCTCACATAACCCGCAAAACAATTGTGGGCTAATGCAAAACAGATGTTGAGCACATTCGCTCCATAACTGCATCTGTGCAACCGAAATGACCTATTTTGGTTACAAGTGCACTGTAACCAAGGTCGCAAATAATTCACAAACCCAAGCGTTAAAACAACCTCTCAATAATTTGTAGACTTTTGGTTACAAGGAAACTCTTTGATGACTATTTCGAAACATGCAAAAAGTTAGATAAACTTCCAGGCACGCTATGAGTGATTACACGTGATCAATTGTAAATAGTTTTTTCTCAGCTGCCATTAAACAAACATCCCATTCTCAATTCTCAACAACATCTCATCCACAACCTTCACCCCCTGATTACTTAGAATTAAGTCAATTGACTTTCTACCCTCTAAAACAGGCAAAGAAGTTTCAAGCCATAGGTTAAAATTTTCTAAGGTATCAAGAGCACTGATCCCATGAACATATAACTGAGCCAGGTCAAGCACTCGGTCAGAAACAGGAACCCTAAGCTTTGCTGTATCCATTTTGCGACTGAAAGCCTGAGCACTTATACCCAAATATCTAAAGATGTATTTCGATGGTAACTTGGAATTCTTCATCAACCACTTCAAGGCCTTTTTATTTAATCCTTGCTCGGCCACAATTCGCAGCTGTGTAGGTTTGCTTCTTTTGATTCCAACAAACTTTAAAACTTCAGCTACCTCATCCATAATCTAAATTTAACTTATGTAACTGCATACAATACATTTGTCGAGGTATTATTTTTTTTGCATGATCATTGAAGAGAAATATTCTTAGAATTGAAAAATAATTTCAATATCAAAAACGCCCAAATCATTCCGGTTCAGACTGCAAAGATTTTTATTAGAGAAAAGCCTATCAATGAGTTATGTAATTTTGACAAACGAAGTATAACTCCTTACTTATTCCGAAACGCCCAAACCATTCCAAAACTCTCTCCCCTACTCATTGTGAATAGTGGCTATGAGTTGTAAATTATTTTCTTGAAGATTAATTTGTACGAGGCTTGAAGAATATTTCAAGTCTGGTAATAACTCTTAATTATAATTCATAATATAATGAGTTTTCGGAACACCCATTATAAATCTATGTACTCGTGAGATCATGAAAACCATCAAAGGAAGTTCACCATTTATATTTAATAAACCTGTCAAAGGGAAACAATTTCTCAATTACAAAAGTGAACTAGAGGAAGTATACTCGAAGCTCCAAGACCCTGCTCTTGTTTTTGTCATGGGTTATTCGGGGATGGGAAAAACATCCTTTGTTCGTGAACTGGTTAGCTTAATAAACAAAAGAGATAAGTCACGTGTTGTTGTCTTCGTAAGTTTAAAAAAATGCAAGTCTGAATTTGAAGTGATATTAAAATATGTAATAGCAGTTGCAAATGCTTTTGATCATAAAATCAAACTCAAAACTTTAAATAGCAAACTACTAATCCATTGGATGGCCCTTGTCTCATTTCCTGACAAATTAGCTGAGAAGAAAAAGAAAAAGGTAACATTAATATTAGATGACTTTGATGTTATCAGCGGCATGCCTTCACAGCGTACACTAGAAGGAATATTACGTTTCCCTTGGGATGATCAGGAGTGGATTTCTACATGTGTTTGTATAAAACAGACTCACGATATGATTAATTTTTATGGTGCCCGTAAGCGACCTTTTTATGATACTGGTACAATTATCACGTTAAAAGGAGTTCAACCTGGTAACTTTTATGGCTATATTTTGGCATGCTTTAAAAATAACAATCAATCCATACGTAAAGATGCGATCATGTACCTAATGTCCAAAATGAATGGCATTCCAAAGTATATACAAAATCTAGCTCATCATATTTACCTGACAGCCGTAGCTGAAATAACGATAGATGTTATTGATAGTGTCATTGAAGACATCGTGAGATCATATAGCCCCTCCTATCGGAAAAAGTTCAATACATTAACTATACTTCAGAAGCGAGTACTGGCAGGTTATGCCAATGACAAACCGGTTGATGTTGCTAGTCGTTATCTACTAAAAACTTATACTGCCGTAGAAAGCATTGTGACAATATGGACCGATCGGCCATACTTCTTAGACCCGTATTTTGGGTATTATCTGAAGAAAAAAACTGAAGTATGATTATAAGTCTGAAAAAAATCTATTATGAGCACAGGTTACGGATATTTTATATCAGCATTCATCAATAAAGCACAATCATTGCTAGATATTTCTAACATCGTAGCGTCTGGCTTAAAATTCAAAGACATCAAGCCATTAATCATGTATCTGAATTTAAGTTCAAATGATATTTCAAAGATTACTTCTGTTACTACAAATACAATTAAGAGATGGAAATCAACTACCCAAATAGGCACACTGGCAGCAGCTTATTTTTTTAGAATTGATAGAACTCTTGAGAAAGGAATTGAGCTTTTTGGAAATAAAGATGAATTAAAAAAGTGGCTTAATTCCAGCAACATATCACTTGGAACTCTGCCTCGAGAACTGTTACTTGATCCAATTGGGATTGAATTAATTGATGAAGCGTTAGATGCTTTACATTTTGGCAATGTAATCTAAGTTCGATCCAACTTAGTTAAGAATTGTTTTCAGTCATTAATCAAACTCCTCGCCCACGACCCAGCGCTAGTCTTCGCTCTTGGGCTTGTTAAATTTAGGAGGAGCATCTTTTAGTTCGATATGGCTTGCGTCGACAATTTTTAAATGTTTCACTGGATCGTCATCGCTTTCTTTAGACGTTCAATTTCTTCGAGTTTTTGTTTTAATTTCTCGTCTTTCATTTGTTGAAGGTACGAATTATCATCGAGACACAAAAAAATGCAAATCTCTAAAATATCATATGACAATTCTCACTCCCAAGAGATTTTGGATATTCACGTAGCAGGCAAACACCTTCACTAAAACACGTAGTAAAATCACTAACTATTAAAGTCTTCAAGCTCACCAGAACTTTTCTATCACAGAAAAACAAGGCTATAGTTATTAAACAGATTAACAGATATCGATACATAACCAATTTCATGCAGTACTGTGACTTCTTACATAGTCCATTCTAAGTCGAGTTTATCTACACAATTCTGAAGCGGTGATTAAATTCGATAATATTTCGCTACTAATACGGTTGAGTCTCCGGCGGCAAAATTTCTTCGGTCGGCGAACTAGTAAGTATAAAATCTTTATACTCTTCGTCATGAATTGCAACACCTTCTGGCTGTGAGCTACCTGGCTCAAGACAATATTCACCGATCAGTTTTTCTTGTCGAAACTTGGTTTTTGACTCATATACTCTGACACAATTATTTTGAAACAATCTTTGGATATAAACCTCGCGGATTGGAACCCAACTTAACGATTCAATCGAAAACTTATAGCTCAGAGATAAAGTCTGCGGATCAATTTCATAAAAGCGGTCAATCACTGCATGGTAAAGAGTCCCGTTTTCAACCCTTTCCTTAACAACCAATTCAGTTGCATCATCATTTCTTTTTAAATCTACCAAAGACAAACGCGGCTCTGTCAATAATCTAATCGATTCATCCCAGGCTGAATCCGACAACTCCATCATGTCTTGTGTAAAAAAAGTTAACCCTTGACTATGTCTTTTAGTCAAAGTATCCAAGCAAAAACCCACATATCCAGAAGTTTCATATCCATCGGTGAGATTAGTTATTTTGAGAAAATAAACTGCTAATGAATTCCCTTGAACACAATGCTGATTGACCGTTGAATCAATAACAAATTTCGAAAAAATCGTATCCGAGTTCATGATATTTCTTACCATGGAACGTATCTCTGGGCTGACGATACACCCTTCGACCATAGGTAAATGATTAACATCCTTATCATTTTTCTGTTGATTTATCGAGCAAGAAGTCAATAAAAAAAAAGCTAGTAATGCTATATTCCTTAGAAACATATGCCTCTATTTAGAAGTTAATTTATAAAAATTAATATAGATCGATCCTCCCTTCTTTGTGTCACCTTTTGAGCTTGCATTATAAAAAGGACCATATGATTTTACCAGTGATATATTCCAACTTTTAGAATCATAAAATTTACCTCCTGGGACAAATGTGGCAGAGCTTGCGTTATAAAATTGCGTAACCTCTGGATCGTTGCTAATTGCGGGGTCTACGGAAGGAAAATTTTCAGATATCGCAAACGGTCTCTGATTGTATTCCGCATTATTAGGATTATTACTAGGTTCGGCGCCAGGATGGGTTTTTGTATTTCTTTGTCTTACCACCTCAATGGCAGCTCTAGCTTCCATCAATTGTTGTGATGCAGCATAATCCCAATTAGCAGGATCTGTACCGACTTTACCACCATCACTTGAAGGATATAGTCCCCTGGTTTCTCCAAATCCTACTTTCGCTATCGTGCCCGAAGTTTTTAGTCCACTTGGATTATTATACATTTCACCTGTCTTAAAGTTTTTGTATCCAATGAAATCACCTGACTTTCCATTATATGCAGCTACATATCTAGCCTTTCCGATTGTAAATGCTCTCACTGAACCACCAGTTGCATTCGTCTGCACTCCAGAGTTATTAGCAAGACTAGTTTGCCCAGTCTTTTGGAAAGTTTCAGTTTGCGCTCCTGTCGGTAAATACAATGCCTTACCATTTGCTCCACTATGTTTTTTATGTCCTGCAGGCGCTACTTCATCCTCCCCTTCCATTCCGGTTGGATCACTATAATGCAAAGGGTTATTGAAGGCATAAGCATATGGATTTATATTGGGATATTTTTCCGCTAAAGGGTCAATCGTTAAAAACATGCTTGTTTTAGGATCGTAATATCTAGCACCATAATAATACAATTCAGTTTCCTCATCAAGCTCTTTCCCGTTAAACAAATAGGGTACTCTATCAGTATTGTTGTGCTCGTCAACGAAAGTTTCACCAAATGCAAAGTATTCCAGATGCTGATAGACTTCACCACTAGCATCGGTAATATAACTCGTACTTCCTAAATGATCAGAATGATAAAAGTATTGAAATTTCTCAGCGGTACTGCCGCCGTTCTTAAGCTGTCCGGGAGGAGTTTTACCGCTGTTACCAGCCGTCAATATTTGACCATCGGAGCCCAAAAACTTAAGGTTCTTGACTATGCCGTCAAATAACTTCTGACTCTTCGTTATATAATCAATTTTGTTTCCGCCTGCATTTTGGGTACTCTTAGCAGTATTGTCCCAACCTGCTCCTATCTTGCTGACTATTCGTTGACCTTCGATATAGTAGTGTTTGGTGTATCCCCCACTTCTTAGAACCAAGTATGGATTTACATAAACTGTATAGTTACCCATACTACCACTTCCAGCTTTCCACTCACCATTAACAAAGATCCTCTCACCTATACTTTTTCCCTTTATTACACGGATACCCGAAGCGTCGTAAACATAATGATGTTGTGAGCCATTGTCATAGATTGATCGTATTCGATTTTCTTCATCCCACATTAACCTCCGATCTTGTCCGGTCTTATCATCCTTCCAACCTGTCTGGTTTCCATTGGCATCGTATGTAAATGTACGTTCGCCTATATGTGTAGGGGAATGAGGCTGATCACTGCTATAAGTATAGTTTTGAGTATAGGAAGTTTTCTTCTGAGTTTGACCCTTACTCAGGTGATTCTGGACCTTCTCTGTAATGCCACCAACACTGTTATATTCCATCTTCAAAGTGTAACTATCTAAACTGTTTGCACCCTTAAAAGATCCTTGCGCTTTTGTTAAGCGGTATAGATCATCGTACTCATATGTATAATCACTTGAGCCACCCATAAGATTGGAAGATGGAATCACTGCATTATTCTTGAGCGCTAGAATATTATCAACTTTATCATAAGTATAGGTATTGTCCATAAACAATCGCTTCGCTGTAGTTTGAGCTGTCATATTCTTTAACCTTCTGCGATCTGCTTCATATGTATAAGTGGTCTTAGTACCATTACCATATGCCAAGAATACGCGCTGTTCAAACTTGTCATACCCCAATTGATTAACATAATTAAATGTTGCACCTTTTTTCTTGCCCGACATGCTTCGAAGTAAACCGCCGGAATTGTAAGTATACGTTACTGCCTCTCCATCAGCGTAAGTCATCGATGTCAATCTGTTCCAAGTGTCGTATTGGTATTCGGTGGTGAATGTCTGTTCGGTAAATTTCGGTAACACAATGGTTCTTATATTTTTAACCACTTCGCCGAGTGGTCCGTAGAAAAATTCTTGTGCTCCAGTTGCATCCTCTTGTAAAACAATTCTACCTGTTCGATTATCAGTAGCACCAATTTCACCGTAAGTAAATTTCACATTATTCTCAGGATTCTCTGGATAGTTAATTGACATCAATCGTTCAAAGTCGTATACGTAATTTACTGATTGTCCGACCTTTTGAAGATTCGCTGTTATTACCTCTTTAAGATTTCCCGCAAGGTCATAGTTGTACGTTGTAATGCCTGTATCGGGATGCTTGCGCGAAACTCTTCTTCCGAGATTGTCATACGTTGAAATGGTAATGTTTCCCTGATCATCTATAGACTCAATCTGTTCATTTATAGCATTGTATTTAAAACTTATCCATATAGGCTTTTCACTAGTGTAATTCTTAACAGATGTTACTCTACCACGGACATCAGAAAACTGCTCGGTTTGCTTGCCATTGGCATCCGTTGTCTTGGTACTGAATTGTTTTTGATTGTTACGATCACTTTCAAAGCCATATACTGTCTGTGTCACTGCTTGATCAGGAAGAGTGACTGTAAGTACGCGACCTAAAACATCGTATGTAGTTAGCGCGGGCTTAACATTATCTTCAGTTGTATTGAAAACGCCTGGAGTACCTTTTGTCTCGGTAATTGGATACAAGGCTCGTACTCCCCGTCCAAACGCATCATAAGTAACACGTCCGCTCACAGCCATCATTTCAACGTCTGCTTTCCCATCTCCAGCATAAATCGCTACATCTTTCTTGGTTTGTAATACCCTGCCTAATCCATCAATAAAAATTGCTGTCTGCAGATCATTCTTTGGATCAGACGGATCATAATGACTTGTCAGAGCCCATGGGATCGTGGCCTCTGGGTGATATTCAAACTTGATAGTATAAGCGTTACCGGTGGCCTTCTCGTAGGGTCCCACAATATTTACAACCCTACCCAAATCATCAATTGTGTAAGTTATCAAATTGCCATTGATGTCCTTGCTAGTTAACAACTGACCAAACCGAAAATCGTAAGTTGTTTCTGAAGTGTAGCCATAGCTATTGCTAATCTTAATGGCGTATGTATTTATACTGTTGTCATACACGTAGTTAATGCTCAGACGCTGATCTTTTGCATTCGTCGGTCTGGTAATTTTACTCAAATTCCCGTACTGGTCATACTCCATGCTGTGTATTGCTATTTCAGAATCAGACAAATATTGTTTAATCTGTGTCACATCACCTGTTTGGGGATCAATGACTGATTGTCGTTTACGAATAGTAGTGCCGGAACTCTTAACAGTAATCTGTTGTGGTGCTCCCATGATGTACTTGTCGGGTATTGAATGATAACTGATTGAAGAAGAAATATCATCTTCATCTCCTTCATCACCAAAATCAGTATAGCTGATAATGTTACCAATAGCATCATATCCATAAGTCATACTTGTTGTCTTACCTGCCTCTGCCTGACCTTCATAAAATTTCTGTTCAGTCTTAACCAAAGCGGGGAATGCATTTCCCGGAGATAGGTTCTTCTTAACAGATTCTGGAAGATTAGCACCTGTAGCTATATCTTTTAATTGGTAAGTATTAGTCGTTTCACTGTATTTATTGTTGTTAGCATTGGTTACAATTTCATTAACCAGCAATCCTTTTTCGTAGTAGTTATCATTGACGAAGGTTTGTGTTGTGACAGTATAGACCGGTTTATTACCTTTTTCAGTATCATGGGAATTGGTAATTACCTTACTGAATCCATTGAACTCTCGCTCGTAACGATCATAGAATCCTCCTTCGTAGTTATAAGTAGTTAGCGTGTTATCTACACCATCTCCTTTAAATCCATCAAATACTTTTACACTATCAAGAGCCCAAATGTTTTCAGGCATCGCGTAACTATTTCCAATACGCTTATAGCTCATTGAAAACATTGCACCCAGCGGTCTAGTAACTCCTTTAAGAAGATTAGTGCGTCCAATAGACGAACGTGATACTCTCAAATTATTGTCTGCATCAGATGTAACATAATCCGGATAACCATCGCCGTCCATGTCGGTAAGCTTTTTCAAATCACGACTAACACCATTTCCAATATTTACGTTTGGATTCAAACAAATTCGGATCAGCCATACCGGAAAGCAACCGGTAAAAGATGCGTTTGCCGACTGACTGGAAGATGAATTCCGATTTAACTGTGAGGCACCAGTCCAATCCAATACAGTCGATGAAAATCCATTACCTGTATTGAGCTTCACTTGAACAGCACCATCACTACTTTGAACTTCGTCAATTAAACCATCACCATTGACGTCCTCCATAATACCCGTCATATAGTTCTCCGACAACGCAAGGCCAACACCTGCTGAAAATGAAGCAGACTGACTTCCGTTGCCAACAGATACACTCAATCCAGCACTCTTACTCTTACTGTTTCCTTTTGAAATATCCGTATGTCCCCATGACTCAACCTGAGCAAAGCTGTATCCCAGATTAAGGGCTACGTTTCCACCTGCATATACTTTATCAGGTAAACCATCACCATTGATATCCATCCAGCTAAAGGCAGCATCATTCGTACCCTTTCCGAAAGAACCATTTATGCTGGCACTTACTTTTGCGCTACCAACGCTTGTCTTTGTATTACGTCCACCCTTTACAGTTGATGAAACGAATGCACCTGCACTAAATCCATCAGATGAGGTAGTTGTTTCATGAACTGGTCCCATTGAATGAGATACATAGTTTTCTTCCAAGCCACCATTCGCGGTAGAGTATTGAATGCGATTGTCTGTCACAATATCTGGATATCGGTCACCATTCATATCAATGAAATCAGCAAGAAGGTCGGTTGTTCCACTACTTGTATTGTATCCAGCGGAAGCAACCACTACGGAGGCTCCTGCAGTAAAGGAACTACTCTTACTCTTACTGATTTTATTTATACCACGAGCTCCGCCACCAGGAACAACTGAAGCAACCGTAAGGTCATCGTTCCCAAGTCTAGAACTGCTGATAACGGTAGCGTTAACAAATGTTTGAGCATCATATCCCTGCCAGATCTTTTCCTTACCCATTGGACCAAGAACGATGAATTGTTCCGTTGCTGGATTATAAGCTCCTTGACTGTTTAGGTCGTCAGGATTTTTAATAGCATCAGGGGCCGGGGAATTCTTCATCTGGTCACTAAGCTTGAGCAACCTTTCATCTATGGCTGCGTCTGCCTTTTCGCGATTTCCATTGTAAGCAAATTGACCCCAACTGCGGTATAAGCTTCCAAAGATGGCATCCTCTTCGCGATAATAGATTGTATATAACCCCGCCTCAATAGAGGTTTCAGTACCCCCATTGATAGCAATACCAGCTGTACTTTTGCTAACCAAAGTTGCCAGATGTTCCCCATCGCTAATATGATATTCCACATAAAGTTTGTCGCCTTTCTTTACCCTCAAGGTTGTGTCTGTCGCGTTGCTTACTACTCCGTCAATTACTGTAAGGGTGTCTTTATACAGCAACTCATTCAGTTTCTTAACTGAGAAAATAACTTTCCCCCTGGCAAACTGATTAATAAACTCCAGGTGGGGTGTCACAGTAACAGTGGTATCCGTAGCGGTCCAGGAGGTGCTGATCTTTTTCATATCAGTATACAACGTGTACTCAGGGATCGGATAAAAATCTATGAGTGGTGATGGCGATCCTCCCGTGGTTGTTATAACATAGCGTGAATCGTTGGAAGACACGTAATATACATGAGGATGCCATTGAATAGCAGACCAATCAATGTTTGTCGAGGCACTTACCCGAAACATTAATACCTGCGTT
>DATJHZ010000425.1:0-9166 GCA_035493595.1 Cyclobacteriaceae bacterium
AGGATAAAGTCCAGCCTTTGGCGACCTAACTGCTTCGTGGAGGTTCGAACCCTCCCTCTACAGCAAGTGAACCGAAGAAGTCGGTCGCGATTCTCCCATCTCTCAGTTTAGGTTAATAAAGTCATGTGGAGGCGAGCCCCAATCGAAAGATCGGGGCTTTTGTTTTTTAAGACTTATCCCTCATCAACCAGAATTTCCCAGCAAATTTTATAGAACAAAATGATAGAAATCACTTCTTTTTTCAATCTATAAGAACAATCGTTTGTTTTTAGAGACGATTATATAAATTCACATTTTTATAGATTGTCCATGATTATGAAAGATTTTCCCTGGTTTAAGAATTACCCTGAAGGTGTGGCGCACGAGATAAATCTCTACGATCATGACTCGCTGGTTGATCTGTTTGAAACGAGTTGCAAGAAGTATGCTGATCGCATTGCTTTTGAAAATATGGGTGTTACGCTTACCTATAGTCATGTAGATAAACTTTCCAGAGATTTTGCGGCCTATCTACAAGAAGGCCTTGGCCTAAAACAAGGTGAGCGCATCGCTATACAAATGCCAAACCTTTTACAATTCCCCATTGCATTTTTTGGGGCATTGCGCGCCGGGCTAATTGTTGTGAACACAAATCCTCTTTATACTCCAAGAGAAATGGAGCATCAGTTTAAAGATGCTTCAATTTCAGCAATTGTTATTGTTGCAAACTTTGCCAGCCATCTGGAGAAGGTGTTGGAGCATATCAAGATCAAACATGTTATCATTACAGAATTAGGCGATATGAGTGGCTTGCTAAAAGGCGCACTCGTTAATTTTGTAGTGAAGTATGTAAAGAAGATGGTGCCTGCCTATAATTTACCGCAAGCCATTTCTTTTAAAAGTGTGATGAGTAAAGGAGCTTCTTTAAAATTCACAAAGCCCGTAATCACCAATCAGGACATAGCGGTTCTTCAGTACACAGGTGGAACCACCGGTATTTCAAAGGGGGCAAAGTTATCGCATGGCAATATTGTTTCGCATAACTCAATGATTACCCAATGGTTTAAGCCTTACATGAATAAAAATGGCGACGACCTGATCATTACAGCCATACCCATGTATCACATATTTGCGCTTACAGTTAATGGTGTTTTGATGTTTAGCACAGGTGTAAAAAATGTGCTGATTACAAACCCTCGCGATATGAAGGGCTTTGTTAATGAATTGAAGAAACACAAATTCAGCATACTCACGGGGGTGAATACTTTATTTAATGGATTACTCAATACACCAGGCTTTAAAGATCTGGATTTCAGTCATCTGCATGGCGCAGTAGGAGGTGGTATGGCAGTTCAGGATGTTGTTGCCAAACGTTGGAAAGAAGTAACTGGAACTGATCTCATTGAAGGATACGGATTAAGTGAAACATCACCAGTGCTGTGCTGTAATCCACTTGATGGAAAGCATCGTTTAGGTACTATAGGATTGCCAATGCCGAATACAGAGGTTGCCATTTTTGATGACGATGGAAACAAACTAACACAAGGTGAGACAGGTGAAATTTGTGCGGTAGGCCCTCAGGTTATGTCCGGTTATTGGGAGAAAAGTAATGATGGAGTTTTCTTTCCTGGAGGATGGTTTAGAACTGGAGACATTGGTTGTATGGATACCGATGGCTTTTTTAAAATTGTAGATCGTAAAAAGGATATGATTAAAGTTTCAGGCTTTAATGTGTTTCCAAATGAGATTGAGAATGTTGTTTCCGCACATCCCAAGGTGCTTGAGGTTGCTGCCATTGGTGTGCCAGATGTAAAATCAGGAGAGGTAATAAAGATTTTTATCGTGAAGCGTGACGAGAGTTTATCAGTCGATGAGTTAAGAGCTTATTGCCACGAAAATTTGACGAATTATAAAGTACCCAAGTTCATCGAGTTTCGAAAAGAATTACCAAAATCAAATGTGGGTAAAATCTTAAGGAGAGTTTTGAAAGAAGAGCAGGCTGCTACCACAGCTGCGAATGCTGCATAACCCGAAAGGATTTATTGTTTGGATAGAAGTATTAGATTAACTTCATACTGGAATAACAGATACTATTATGATCGGCTTTTTTGAACATCAATATACCAAGTACAAAAAGAATCACATCAAGAATCTGTTGGCACTTGCCAAGGCCGATGGCCACATGCACCCAAAAGAAGAGGCTCTTCTTTATAAGATAGGAAAGCGCTACGGCATCAAAGATCGCCAGGTAAAAGAGCTTATCGAAACGAACGAAAAGTACGAAGTGATTGTGCCTGACAATCACAATGACAAAATGAATTTATTGTATGACCTCGTTCTGATGGTCTATGCCGATGATGTAATTGATACGCATGAAATTGAATTCTGCGAAGAGGCGGTAAAGAACTTTGGCATGAAGAAAGAATTGGTATCCTGGCTCATCAACGAGTTTAAGCGCGGCACTCCGCCACCACCTGAAGAGTGGGAGGAGTTGAAGAAGGAAGCGGCGATTCGATTTACCAATTAGAATGATTTCAAATTTCGGATACTTCCGGGGATTCTTCTCGGTATAACATACTTTATCCTCAAATATTAACTTATTAACATCTTCGAGTGAATCAGCTGTTGCAGATCATCATTTGAAATGTGAAATTTGGAATTGATTAATTCCTGATATGAAGAAAATTTGCCTCCCTCTCTTGTTAATAACACTATGTACAACTCTCTACGCACAGGATTCACTTGTTGGTAATTGGACAACCCACTATTATAAAACCGAGGAAAAGGAAATTAAATGCCAGGATAAATTTGATATTGATAAACTGGTGTTACGAGCCAATGGTACATACTCAAAGCAATACTTCACACCACAAGCACCTGACGACGCACCTATTCAGATGAGCTATGATTTGCAAGGAAAGAAGAAGTACTACACTCCTGATGGGAATGAACTAAAACTTATACGCGTAAAGAAAGTTCAGGAGTATGGCCGTTATAAAATTGTTGGCACAACGGGTCATATCGAGTTTAATAACAACAACCAGATCTATATCAAGCGTATTCAACGCAAGGGACAAAGTTTGATGGTTTTTGATACGCTGGATAACAAATTGTTTATCAGAGTTTACAAGAAAGCGTAGATAGTTCCTCTTATTTACGGCCTCATCTATTCATCTTTTAACGTCTTAACCGGATCCATAATGGATACTGAATAGATTTTATATCCGATGATCAGCCCCGAGATGACAAGCGTTATTGAAACTGCAATCATCAACGTTATTGCATTGACACCTTGGTAATATCGCCAGATGGTACCCATGATAGTAGTAGACCAGGCATAGCCAGCCCATGATCCGAGTGCTGAAGCGATAAGCAGAATGATAATGAACTCTGTATTGATAATGCGTACGATGTTTAAAACTGAAGCACCCAGAATTTTTCGGACACCAATTTCTTTTAATCGCTTCACTATGTTCAATGATAGTAAGCTGAATAGTCCGGTGGCAGAAAGTAAAAGCGCTATCGAACCAAGAAATCCATAACCATACACAATGCTCATATTCAGTCGATCGACTTCCTGAAGATCTGAAGCGAGTACGCGGCCAGGGTACAGGCGGTTTGGAAATATTTTATTCCATTCTGTTTTCATATTATCGTTTACCGAAGCTAGGTTCACAGCTTTTGCATTTACGATAATCTGACTAAACTGATCTGGTTTGGTATAGCGGATCATCATGGCATCGCGATCACGCCATAAGCCTTGAGTATAAATGTCTTTCACAACACCTACTACGTAAAGTTTGATGCTGTCTCTCCAGGTGATTTCTTTTCCAAGCGGGTTGGTCCATTTAAAAAGCTCAGCCATATTTTCTGTGATGATGACTGATTCTTTTAAATCTGTATCTGAATTCCTGATAAAGTCACGACCATTAACAAGTTTGAGGTCCAACGTCTTCAGGTAATCATCACCAACTTCAATGATGTCAACTTCGGACTGTTCTGATTCGTACTTTACAGCTTCGTGCATTCTGAATGATCCGATACTGCTTTTCGCTCCGGCCATGGAAAGTATTTCCGGATTATGTTGTAATGCATTGTGATAGGTATCAAACTCGCTCTGGTTATTGACTGGTACAATGACCGAACCTCTTACATCAAAACCGAGATCGTATTCACGCTGATAACGTGCATTCTGAAAAAAGCCTATAGCACTTACAATTGAGATCAGCGAAATAGAAAACTGCAGTCCTAGTAGTATTCGTGTAAAGTAGTTCGTGCCGCCCAAAGTAAGTTTGCCTTTGAGAATATTGATGGGCTGAAACTTGGTGATATAGAATGCAGGATAGCTCCCTGCCAGAATTGCTGTGATGAATAGTAAGCCTGTTATAAAAACTACAAATGTTGGTTTGTTGAAATAATGTGCCTCAAGATGAATGTTGTTTCCTGTCATCAAGTTCCAGCCCTCAATCATGAAATCTGTCAGGGCCAGAGCAACAATCAGAGCTAATAAACAGACAAATGCTGTTTCACCAATAAACTGAATAATAAGTTGTCGACGAACACTACCCATTACTTTCCGAATACCAATTTCTTTTAGTCTCCTGGATGAGATTGCAATAGCCGAATTGGTTAAGTTAAAACATGCAATGAGCAAAATTAATCCACCCATTATAACCGAACCGATAACGGCCGATTGAGGTGGCGCTCCCCAAGTCTGAGCGCGAATATCTCCGTCGCGATCCTGGGCTGCCATCGTAACAAATGAATCAAGTGTTAATTCAGCCAATTGAAAGTCTTCGCGAACTTCGTTGTTGTTTTTTGTATAAGGTTGAAGTTGATTGTACACATGACTAACACGACTGGCATCTTTGATCTGAATATATAATGATCCCAATTGGCGCCAATCATTTTCAGGTGCAGATGGATACTCGTCTTTGTAGTTCTCAAAATTCATAAAGGCAGAACCGTTGCGTTTGTAGAAGCTTGAGTTCATAGGTTGATCTTTGAACACGCCTGCAATCTTTACTTCCTTTAAATCAGCACCGAGCACTTGAGTAATAGTTTTTCCTAATGCTTCCTGTGGCGAATGAAACAGGCGTATAGCCATAGTTTCATCGATGAGCACGCTGTTTTTGTCTTTTATGCTTGAAGGAGCTCCGGTAATGAAATCAAATGAAAACATTTGAAAAAAATCTGGATTCACATACGAAACCTGTGAAGGAAACAAATCGTCACCGCGCTTGAAGTTCGATTGAGAATCGGCGTAAAGAGATGAGAAGTCAACATCAGGAAAAGTTTTGTCAATGACTTCGCCAAGCGGAAGGTTTGCATAACCAAAACGCGTGAGTGTATTGTTAAAAGTTCTTACAACACTAACACGGTAAATGCTTTCTTTGTTTTTATGAGTATTGTCAAAGCTCTTATCGTATTCAAGGGCGAGATAACCGATAATGCAACAGGCAATCGCGACGCCCATTCCAAATACATTGATGATGATGAAGCTCTTGTTCTTCATCATATTACGATAGGCTATGAGTAGGTAGTTGTTTATCATGTGATCCAGCATAACAATATGTATGCCATCACCTTTATTCATTTATTGATGACTAATCACATTTTTTAAAATGATACACGTTCACATGCGGAACATTATCGTCCGGCAATGAACGTGTTCTTAAGTTAATGTCAATCTCAGCGTGTTGATTTGTGATCTGAAACTTTTCAATATCTCAAATGTTTAACAGTCATTCCATTATTGATCAGTTGTTTCAATGATTCGATGCCAATCTTTAAGTGAAGCTCTACATAATTTGTTGTGACTTTATTATCACTCGCTTCAGTTTTAACTCCTTCAGGCACCATCGGCTGATCAGATACAAGGAGTAATGCACCAGCAGGTATTTTGTTCTGGAAGGCTGTAGTGAAAATGGTAGCCGTCTCCATGTCTATTGCTTGTGCTCTGATTTTTCTGAGATAGATTTTAAATTCTTCATCCCACTCCCAAACTCTTCTGTTGGTTGTATAAACTGTACCTGTCCAATAATCCTGACCAAAATCACGAATTGTTGTTGAGATAGCTTTCTGCAAGGCAAAGGAGGGGAGCGCAGGAACTTCCGGTGGAAAATAATCATTCGATGTACCTTCTCCACGAATAGCAGCTATTGGCAGAATAAAATCACCCAGATGATTTTTAGTTTTTAAGCCACCACATTTACCAAGAAACAGGGCAGCTTTGGGCTTAATGGCACTCAGACAGTCTATAACAGTTGCCGCATTAGGGCTTCCCATTCCGAAATTGATGATGGTGATGCCATTGGCTGTCGCATTACGCATAGGGCGATCACTGCCAATGATGGGTACATTGTTCCATTCGGCAAACATTTTAACATAATTGTCGAAGTTGGTCAACAATATATATTCTCCAAACTTATCCAATGGCTGACCTGTATAACGCGGCAGCCAGTTTTCAACGATGTCCTGTTTTGTCTTCATGGTTTTGTAATTTGCGGCATGGTAAAATTGAACCTTCCGGATTTTAGCTACAATCTAAAAAAAGATGAAGGAAAAATATTGATTTTTGACGTGATCCGTAAAAAGTTTATTGTGCTCACACCTGAAGAGTGGGTTCGTCAGCATTTTATAAACTACATGATCGATCATTTAAAATACCCGAAGTCTCTCATCAAAATTGAGAGTGGACTTCGCTACAATACACTTCAGAAGCGAACCGATATTGTAGTTTATAATCGTGATGGTAAACCCTGGATGGTTGTTGAATGCAAAGCTTTTGATCAGACATTAGACCAACAAACCATCAGGCAAATTTCAACATACAACCATACCCTACAGGCAAACTTCATTACCATCACCAATGGCATGAGTCATCTGTCGTTTGAAATCAACTGGAAAGAAAATGAAACTAGATTTCTGGAGTCTATGCCAGTGTATCCCAACTAGTTGAAGAGAAATAACCGCAGAGTATTAATAATTCTCTGCGGTCAAAAACTTTTAATTCAAGAATGTCTTCACGTCCGTATAAGGTAATCCGAAAGCATCAGCTACTGCCTTGTAAACAATCTTGCCTTGGATCATATTTAATCCACTACGAAGTTCAAGGCTTTCTTGTGCTGCTTTCTTCCAGCCCTGACTTGCTAATTTAATGGCGTAGGGTAGGGTAGCGTTTGTTAATGCAAGTGTTGAAGTATATGGTACAGCACCAGGCATGTTGGCAACACAATAATGAACTACATCATCAATAATGAAAGTAGGATTTTCGTGTGTGGTTGGTGTACAAGTCTCAATGCAACCACCTTGATCCACAGCAACATCAACAAGTACAGTGCCGGGTCTCATGGTTTTGAGCATATCACGTGTTATTAACTTCGGTGCTTTTGCTCCAGGAATTAATACGGCGCCCACTATCAAATCATGATCTTTAACTAACTCGCGAAGTGTATATTCATTAGATACCAGTGTGTGAACATTTTTCGGCATCACATCATCCAGGTAACGCAGGCGTGGAAGATTTACATCAGTAATGGTAACATCAGCACCCATACCCGCGGCTATTTTAGCAGCATTTGTACCAACAACACCACCACCAAGAATTAACACTTTGGCTGGCTTCACGCCTGGTACACCTCCTAATAAGATTCCTCTTCCTTTTAATGGCTTTTCTAAATATTTGGCACCCTCTTGTATGGCCATGCGGCCTGCCACTTCGGACATAGGTACTAATAACGGAAGGCTTCCATCAGCACGTTCAACAGTTTCATATGCGAGACATATAGCCTCTTGAGCAATCATGGCCTTTGTAAGTGGCTCATAAGAAGCAAAATGGAAATAAGTAAAGAGTAATTGGTCTTTTTTGATGAGCTTATATTCTTGTTCTATAGGCTCTTTAACTTTCATAATCATTTCAGCGAGATTGAATACCTCAGCAGCTTCTGCAATTATCTTCGCACCAGCTTTTACGTATTCTTCGTCACTAAAACCACTGCCTACACCGGCAGTTGCCTGGATGTAAACGGTATGCCCGCGTTTTACAAATTCTTGTGTGCCTGCGGGAGTTAAGGCTACTCTGTTTTCGTTGTTCTTAGTTTCTTTCGGAACGCCAATAATCATATTTCAATCAATTTAGGTTGGCCAAATATAATAAGTCCAATCATGGAACGTACTACCTTAAAACTGACGCATTCAAGGAGTGCGTGTTTCTTCATGAAAACGTTACGACTAAATCCAAACAATATTCTGTGGGGCTTGGATTAAAGTTCTTATGTTTCGAATAAGAAAGAATACCATTTTGAATATTCTGGATATCGATGATTGATCGATTCAAGAAAAAAATGAAAAAAAGCAGAAAAAGAGAACGGTTTTACATTCATTTTTGAAAGCTTAAAGGTATTGGCTACTTTTGACCCTAACAGTTGTTATACCATCAAACCTTTTCAATATTGAGCGCAACGAAAGAAGCCAGAGTTAAATTCTCACAGGCAAAGGTTAAAGAAATCCTTGCTGATTTTCGGTTAGCTGTTGAGAGCCGTGAAGCCAGTTTGATTGGCCGGAAAGAAGTTTTCATGGGCAAGGCCAAGTTTGGCATCTTTGGTGATGGCAAAGAAATAGCACAGATAGCGATGGCTAAAGTTTTTCGCGCAGGCGATTTTCGTGCAGGCTATTATCGCGATCAGACTTTTATGTTTGCTATTAATGAGCTTACCATGGAGCAGTACTTTGCTCAATTGTATGCTCATCCTGATGTTGAAGCAGAGCCTGCTTCAGCAGGTAGGCAAATGAATGGTCATTATGCCACGCGCATGCTTGATGATCAGGGAAAGCTTAAGAGGTTATCAGAATTAAAAAATAGTAGTGGCGACATTTCGCCTACAGCTGCGCAGATGCCGCGACTTCTGGGTATGGCTTATGCGTCTAAACTTTTCAGACAAAATACACATCTGTCAGAATATACGGATCTCTCTAATGAGGGAAATGAAATAGCATTTGGCACAATTGGTAATGCATCAACTTCAGAGGGTATGTTCTTCGAAGCCATGAATGCAGCCGGCGTTTTACAAGTGCCTATGTTAATGTCTGTTTGGGATGATGAGTATGGAATATCTGTACCACAGGAATTTCATACTACAAAGCAAAGTATTTCAAAAGCGTTGGCAGGATTTCAGCGCACTGAAAC
>DATJHZ010000426.1:0-4391 GCA_035493595.1 Cyclobacteriaceae bacterium
CCGATATAGTGATAAGCTAACCTTGGATGCAGCGTATCACTTTTAATATCTTGGGCTAAAGTGTAAACAGAAATAAATGAGAACAGGAATAAACAGAAACTAAAATTTCTAATCATGCTAATTTGTCTTGAATGGATTAGAAAATTTTTGATCTGAAAGAACCTGTACATCGGTGAGCGTATTTAAGAAAGCAATGATAGCCTTACGGTCATCATCGGGTATATTCATTTGTTTAGGACCTCCGTTAGATTTGAGTTTACTATCCAGGTTTGGGTTGTCTTGTATACCACTGCTATAATGATCAAGAACTTCTTCAAGTGTAGAAAAGCGTCCATCATGCATATAGGGTGCGGTGAATATAACGTTTCGCAATGAAGGGATTTTAAATTTGCCAACATCAGCAGCAGCGCCAGTAACGTTAGCAAGTCCGCCATCTGAATAAACAGGATCTAATCCGATATTGGCAAACGTTCCACCTGCCATAGCATAACCATCAGGAGTTTCAACCCTGTGGCAACTGTTGCAATTGTATGTGTCGGAAAAGAGTTGTCGTCCCTTCATTTCAAGTGCAGTCAGCTTATCCTGAAAGCGATTGGCCATATCAAACTTTGTATTGGTAGATTTGATGCTTTGCAGAAAATAACTCAGGGCATCAGAAATTTTAGTAGCTGTTATTTCATCAGAGCCGTATGCTTTTGTGAATAGATCTTTATAGTAGGAAACAGATTTTAGTTTTTCAGCTAATTGATCAACATCTGTGATTCCCATTTCAATGTGGTTCACGATAGGACGTAAAACCATAGTTCTTAAATCGCTCTCTCTGCCATCCCAGAATAACTTTGTAGTAGGATCGCCAAACACAGGGCCATCAGAGAATACGCCTGAAAAAACATTGATATTTTGAATAGGCATTGAATTTCGTAGCGTAATTCTATTTTCAAAACCCCGACTGAATTTAACATTATCAGCAAAGGCAGAGCTTTGCTTGTGGCATGAACTACAGGAAATTGTATTGTTAACAGATAGTTTATTGTCGTAAAAGAGAACTCGTCCAAGTGTTGGGACTTCGTCATTTATGTTAACAAAGTAATTATCCGTGGTGCTGGGTAATACAAGGTGAGCCTCATTGGTAGATTGAACATCACTATTGCATGATTGAAGCACGAGGCCCAGAATGCTGATGACGAGGGTAATCTTTAGGAATCTCATAGAAAAGATTTTGGATTGCTAAAATAACATAAAATTGGTTTTTCCCTGATAAAGTGGTTAGATAAATATCTTTACTCTATTCAGTATTTGTAGCGTTAGACACAATTTAAGGCTAATTGGTTTGAAATGTCTATGTCTCCAGATCGACCCGTTAATCTTAGAGTGTGACAATATGTCATTAAAACTAAATGGAATGGCATTTGATTGGCCCCTACCACTACGTTTTAATTTTCTAAACAATCATAAACTATGTCAACTGTTCAGGAAAAAGGTACAATCTCCATTCACACCGAGAATATCTTCCCGATTATTAAAAAGTTTCTCTATTCAGACCATGAAATATTTTTGCGTGAGCTGGTTTCGAATGCCGTTGATGCAACGCAGAAACTGAAAAAGCTTGCCTCCATGGGCGAATTCCAAGGCGAACTGGGTGATCTGAAGATCGAAGTGAGTTTCGATAAAGAAAAGAAAACCATCACTGTTCGCGATAAAGGTCTAGGTATGACCGGTGAGGAGGTTAAGAAATACATTAACCAGATTGCGTTTTCAGGTGCTACCGAGTTTGTTGAGAAATTTAAAGATAAGGGCGATGCCAAAGACATCATCGGTAAATTCGGTCTTGGTTTTTACTCAGCCTTCATGGTTTCAGATAAAGTTGAAATCATTACCCGCTCTTATAAAGCCGCCGAAAATGAAGCCGCCCGTTGGGAGTGTGATGGCTCTACAGAATTTGAATTATCATTAACAAGTAAAGATGCGCGAGGAACCGACATTATCCTTCATATAAATGCAGACTCAGAAGAGTTCCTGGATGAATGGAAATTGAAAGGTATCCTTGACAAGTACTGCAAGTTTTTACCGGTTGAAATTAAATTCGGAACTGAAGATAAGAGTGAGCCAGATGGCGAAGATGCTGAAGGCAAGCCTAAATATAAAAACACAACGGTTGATCGTATCATAAACAATACTTCACCGCTGTGGACGAAAGCTCCTAATGAACTTAAGGATGAAGACTACCTGAAGTTCTACAAAGAATTATATCCATTCTCTGAAGATCCATTATTCTGGATTCACCTCAATGTTGATTATCCATTTGCCCTTACGGGGATATTATATTTCCCGAAAGTAAAGAACGACTTCGAAGCACAGAAGAATAAAATTCAATTATACTCACGCCAGGTATTTATTACCGACGAGGTGAAAGATGTAGTGCCTGATTTCCTGATGCTTCTCCATGGTGTACTTGATTCGCCAGATATTCCATTGAATGTATCGCGCAGTTATTTACAGAGCGATACCAACGTTAAGAAGATCAACCAGCACATTACCAAGAAAGTTGGTGATAAGCTTTCTGAACTCTTCAAGAAAGACAGAAAAGAGTTTGAGAAGAAGTGGGACGACATCGGCATCTTTGTGAAGTATGGCATGATCAGCGAAGAAAAGTTCTATGAGAAAGCTAAAGACTTTGCTTTGTTAAAGAACGTAGACAATCAGTATTTCACACTTGATGAATACAAAGAGAAAGCAAAAGTAAATCAGGAAGACAAAGATCAGGGATTGGTTTACATCTATACGTCAGATCCTGGTAAGCAAGACAGCTTTATTCAGGCTGCTAAAAATAAATCGTATGATGTTCTTCTCTTTAATGGTGTTCTTGATAGTCATTTCATTAATACACTAGAACAACGCTTAGAGAAAACTCAGATCAAACGTGTTGACAGTGATACAGCCGATAAACTTGTTGATAAAGATCATAAAGTTGAAAGCGTGTTAAGCACGGAAGAGCAAGAACAGGTAAAAGGTATTTTTGAGAAAGCGATTAATAACAAAAGCATGACTATTGCTGTTGACTCATTATCGCCTGACGAATTGCCGGTTATCATTACCATGAGCGAGTTTATGCGCCGTATGAAAGACATGTCGAAAATGGGTGGCGGTCAATACGCTTTCATGGGCTCAATGCCTGATAATTATAATGTGGCTATTAATGGTAATCACACTATTGTTCAGAAAATAATTAAAGCAGATAGTGATGAGCAAAAAGTAAAGCTGGCTAAGCAAGCTTACGACTTGGCGTTATTATCGCAGAATATGCTCACAGGTGCTGATCTTACAAACTTTATCAGACGTAGCGTAGAATTAGTTTCTTAATACTTTAAAAAAAGTAATATTAAAGCCCTCTTCAGCTTTTGGAGAGGGTTTTTTGCTTTTCTCACAACACTTTTCCAATTTTCACATCGTTTCAATAAAAGATGGGTATCAGAAAAGTATTTATTCTTGGTTTCTTTAGCCTGACGTCATTGGTAGCTTATGCCCAAGATGAAGAGAAACCTGATGAGCGATTCACAGTCGACACACCCGCCAGTCTTGATTTTGAGAAGGAGGAAGAACCTATCAATACGCCCAAAAAGAAGAAGCCCAAGAAAAAGGTTTTTTATGGAATTAAAACCAAGAAAGGTTTTACCCGCAAAGGCTTTGGCGAGCGTGTTACCTACGAAACTTTTTACTATTTAAAGAAGCCTGAAACGCCGAAGACTTTCGTACGTGATTTGTGGTTTTATGATTTTACTCGTCATGAGATTCGCAAGACGACAAACTTCGATCCGCTTAAAGGCGTTTTATTGCACGGCCCCTATAAGCGCCGACTCGGGAATACGCTTATGGAAGAAGGTATCTTCTATAAAGGCACCAAGCACGGCCGCTGGATGAAATACAATCGCGACAGCTCACTTGTGGATAAAGAAAAATATTATCGAGGCTGGCCCAAGGAATCTTTAGTGACGTATTACGATCCGCATGAGCGAAAAAAAATGAAAGAAATCACCCCCATTGAATACGGCGACAAAGAAGGATATTATTATTATTTCCACGAAAATGGCAAGATGGCAGTGTCAGGTGAATACAAGTGGGATCAAAAGGTGGGCGATTGGGTAGAGTATTATCCTACCGGAAAACGAAAAAAAATAATTGCCTTTCCTAAAGAGGCTTTCGACAAAGCTGTTAGGCCCTACATTAAAGCTGAGTGGAACGACAAGGGGAAAGAGATTTACAGAAATAATAAGATGGCGAGGTGATTAGTCGATTAGTAAATGTGCAAATTCTCAATGAGAACTACAGTCTTTTCAATTTGCACATCGGCACATTTGCAAATTGACAATTAATTAATCGCGTCCTCAAAATGT